>DAIDBG010000072.1 GCA_027310225.1 bacterium
CGTACAGCCTGCTGAGCGCGTTCGAAGGCGCGAGCGCCTCGCCGTAGGGCCGCGGTTGCGTGAGCGCGTCGAAGCAGTCAACGAGCCCCGCGATGACGCCGAACAGGGTGATCTCCCCGCCCTTCAGGCCCTTCGGATAGCCGCTGCCGTCATAGCGCTCGTGGTGCAGGGACGCGAGCGCAGGAAGCTGGGGGGGAAGCCCCGCGGTCTCCTCCAGGATCGCCACCGAATGCCCGACGTGCGCCTTGCAGGCCTCCAGCTCGGCCTCGGTCAGGCGTTCCGTCTTGGCGAGCAGCTCGGCCGGCAGGCGCACCTTTCCCACGTCCTGCAGCAGCCCGACCATGCCGAGCAGGTCGAGCTGATCGCGCGGCAACTGCAGAAAGCGGCCGAACGTGATCATGTAGATGGAGACCCCGACCGCGCGGTCGAGGGCGTGCCCGCCCTTCTCCTTCATCCTGGCGAGCAGCAGCATCGCGTCGGGATTGCGCACGACGCTGTCCGTCATGTTCGTCACCGCTTCTTTCACCCGGGGGGCGTCAATCGCCCTGCCGGCCTCGACCGTGTAGAGCATGTGCTTCAGCACCACTTCGGTCTTCTGCCGGGCCTGGCGCGCCAGCGGCAGCTCTGCGTCAACGCTCGTCCGCTCCTCGTACTTGAACCTGGTCTTGATGGTCGCAAGCACGCTCGCGGGCCTGGGCCCCGCGGCGACCGGGCCGGCCTTCAGCCAGCCGCGGTCGGGAACAACCGGGCTTTTCTCCGGGTCAACGTAAACCTTCTTGCAGTACTTCTTCAGCGTCTCGAGCTGCCTGTCGTCGTCGAGCACGAAACCCTGGAACATGAACGGCGTTTCCGTCCACGGCCGGTCGAGTTCAGCGATGTACACGCCGAACCGCAGGTCTTCGACGGAGACTTCTTTTTTCATGGTGGCGTCAATTCCGCCGGTGCGCGGCCCGCGGCGGCAATGGATGGGATTTTCCGTCCTGCCGGGGCTGCGTGCAAGCAGCGCGGCGACGGGGCCGCGTCAGAATTCAAACACGTGGTTGTTCTGCAGCAGGCGCGGCTTCGGGTCCACCGGAAGCTCCTCAATCTCCAGCATCGTCAGCTCGATCTCGCTGGGCTTGAGGTGCGTGATGTAGATTTCCGCCGGGCGCTCGAGCTTTGCCAGCTCGCCGCCGAGCAGGGACGGGCACAGGTGCAGGGCCAGCTCGGCGAGCCGGCGGTCCTTGTCGGAAAACGCAGTTTCGATGATGAGAAACCTGAGATTCTCGATCCGGTTCACCACGCTCCAGAGCGCGTCGTTCGGCCCGGTGTCGCCGGTGAACACCAGGCTGCCCTTTCCGCTGTCGAGCAGGTAGCCGACCGCGGGGACCGTGTGGACCGCGGGCAGCGCCGTGATCCTCCGTCCCCCGAGGGCGATCACTTCCCCCACCTCGATCTGCCGGTAACGCAGCCACGGCTCTTCGGGCGTGGGGATCGCGGTGAAGTCCGGCCAGATGTCCCAGTTGAACAGGTTTCTCTTCAGAATCTCGATCGTGGGGCCGGTCGCGTACACCGTGACCGGCTTCGGCCGCAGCGCGCCGACCGAATCCAGGAAGAACGCGATCGAGTCAACGTGGTCGAGGTGCGAGTGGGTGACGAAGATATGATCAACGAGCATCATCTCGGCGAGCGAGAGGTCGCCGACCCCGGTCCCCGCGTCAATGAGAATGTCCTCATCCACCAGGAACGAAGTGGTTCGATTGTGCCGTCCGCCGATACTGCCGGAACAGCCGAGCACGCGCAGGCGCATCGCCGCTTTTTTCCGTGCAACAGAGGGTTGAGGCGCTACTTTATAGCCGTCGGTCAACCGCTTCAAGCTCGATTGTCGTTATGGCTTTTCCCGGCATTTCAATCAAGCCGAGGCAAGAGCACGCAGCGCCTTCACGCGCTCCTGCCCCGCCGCCAGCATCAGGTTCCACTCCGAGCCCGCGGTGATGAACCGCGCGCCAAGCTTGATCACCGGCGTGAGCATCTTCACCACGTCGCCGCCGGTCAATCCGCCGACGCCCGCGACCTTGCCATGGGCGCTGCACGCCTTCACCACGCGCTCGATGGCCGCCATGACATCGGGGTGGGTGAGCTCGCCGGGATGCCCGAGGTCGGTCGAAAGGTCGTTGGTGCCGATGTGCACGATGTCCACGCCGGGCACCGCGGCGATGGCCTCGATGTTGCCGATCGCGGCCTTGCTCTCGACCATCAGGATCAGCAGCGTCGCTTCGTTCATCGCCTTGCGTGCCTCGGGCGCGGGCACCGGGCGGTAGCCGAAGTGCGCCCAGCTGCCGAATGCGCCGCGGTTGCCCACGGGCGGGAACTTGCACGCCGCGACCGCCTGGCGCGCGTCCTCGGCCGTCGTCACTTCGGGCATGATGATGCCGAGCGCGCCGTTGTCGAGCATGCGCAGCGCCGCGGCGTAGTCCTTCTCCGGCACGCGCACGAGCGGCGCCACACCCATGCTCATCGCGGCGACCGCCATCTGCGAGACCTCGTGCTCCGGGATGACGCCGTGCTGGAGATCGAAGAACAGGCCGTCGAAGCCGCACGTCTTCGCGGCCAGCGCGATGTCCACCGTGCGCGCATGGCGGACCATGAGCGTCAGCGCGATCTCGCCCTTCTTCAGCCGCTCGGCGAGCGGATTAACCAGTTGCGGCGCAGGTGCCGGATTCAAGGCGTTCTCCTTCTCAAATTTTGGAGCAGTCCGTGGTGGCCCTACTCAATGCGCACTTTGTCGGCGAGTCCTAATTCTTGAAGAATCTGACGAAGCTCTGCTGCGAGAGCACCCGCGTTTTCTGCCTTAACCGTCACAGCGAACTCCAATCCGATCGCGAGATCGGAGCCAGTGCGAAGTTTCGGCAGGATCTTCGTCCCGAGGCGGTTCCAGATTTCGGGGGGAACCGTGCCGATAAGGCGAAGCATCCTCGTCGGCGCTCCTGGTACAGGTTCCGGTCCGGGGCGAGGCTCGGGTACAAGTGGGGGTACCGGCCCAGGCTCAGGCTGAGGCGGCGGGGTGAGAGCGAGTCCCGTGCCACTTCTGAGCGCCTGTGCCTTGTCTTTCCTGAGCAAAAACACGCCCGCGTCGAAGGCCACCTCGTCCGGCGTCACCAGCTCCGTGAACCATACCCGCTCGTAGCTCCCGTTGGGTCGTGAGCCCGACGCAAGTCCAAAATCACCTTTGCCGACGAATTCGACGATCTTGCCCTTGAGGGTAACGTCAGGATCAATGAGCCGTGTGAGGGAACCATTCAAGAAGCTCTGCCTCAGGCTCACAAGCGGCCACGAACCAGACTCTTTCAGCGCGGGAGGCCAGTTACGCTCAATATAGCCGGCACCGACGGATTCATTGAGGAGCGCATTGGACTTGAGCATGGACACGACCCTGCCGCAGAGCGTCTCCGTGCTGGAGGAGTGCCCCGCGCCGAGATCAATCTGTTTCAGCCCGTCCGATTCCTGGCCATCCGCGACGACTGCGTAACGGTAGTCACCCCACACCTGATCTTTCGCTGCTTCTTCCGCGTCCCGCACCCTTGACTGAAGCTCCGCGCGGTCGCTCCTGTCGAACTCGCCGCCAAGCGTGCCATCCGCGACCTCGCGTGCGACGCGCTGCCAAGCGAGCCGCAGTTCGACCTTTTCTCTCAGGTCGCGCCCGGGTTTCTTCAGGCACCAGACGAGCGCACCGGGATAGAGCCGCGGCGACTTGCCCCGGTTGCGGGTCCATTCCGCAATCTGGCCGCGCAGTCCACCGCTTCCGGACCACTCCTGCTCCGGGTCTCCCACGACGAGCGTAAGTCGTGGCGTGTCGGGAATATCCGTGCCGTCGCGAGGGAAAGGCACCACCGGAACGCTTGAGCCGCGCCGGAATTCGTCCTCCACCAGCTTGCGAATGGCGGGTCTGATCTCCGTCTCTTCGTCGAGCGACGCGCGGCGGTCGCTCACGACCTTCCGCATCGTCGGCTGGTAGCCGATCCGGAACCCGTCGGAGCCGACCTTGCGGATGAAGTAGGAGCGGTCCTCCAGCGCAAGGGCCGCCGAATCAACGGATGTCGTGTCGAGCTCGGGCTCGCCGAGGGCAAAGCGCAGCTCCGGCAGGTGCGCGACCTTGTCGGTCTGTCCGCCCGAGGACTCGAACAGGATCGCCGTCCCGACCCGCCGGTGAATATCGCGCAGCGGGCCCCTGGTGTCGGCGTCGAGCGCCCGCGCGTGCGCCTGCTCGCCGGCGATGTCGGCGTCAATGGCGGCGACGAGCCGCGACTCGCCGAGTTGCCCGAGCACCACGCTCCGGAATCCCGGCTCGGAAAGCGGCGCCGAGCCGAGCGTGATGAGCGGCTCGGTCCGTGCCTTGCGAAACGCGTCGTGCGCCGCGATCGAAATCCATTGCGCGAGCATCGCCAGAGTGCCGCGGGTCTGCTGGTACTGCGGCAGCGCCTGCCATTTGCGCTGGAAGACGGACAGGGTCGCCGGGTGGAAGGGATAGCACGCCTCGAAGCGCCGTTGCAGGAACTCACGGGCCTTCGATTCCGTCGCGGCGGAATCCACTGCGGTCCATTCGGGTGGTAGCTGTGCGCGCCGCTCGAAGCACCAGTCGCCGAATGCGCGCGCCGCGTTCTTCCGCACCCGCTCGCTTCCCAAGTCCTCGAAAAGCCGCCGGCGCACCACCTCGCCGATCTCGGCTTCGTCGTTGACGATCAGGTCCTTCGCGACGCGCCGCACCACCTTCGATATCCGGTCCTGCCACTCCTGGTCCCACGCGGTCATCTCAACCTGACTGCGGGGCAGCGAGATCACGCATGCGCCATGAGTGACACCGGTGGTGGCGACGGTCAGGTTCTGGATGAAGGCGTGGAACGACTCCGACATCCCGCGGTGGCGATTGAGGAAGTTGAGCACCTCATCGAACAGCAGGAGCACCGGCGCTCCCGCCGCCTGGAACACACGCGCAATCGTCTCGGTGCCGGGCGGCGTCGTCCTTGCCGCCGCGCCAAGCGCCTCGACACCCTTCTTGCCCGCAAGCTGCTGCGCCATGTCAATCCAGGGGTTCTCGCGGCCTTCCCGTGGGTCCCAGGCATTCCCCACGAACACGGCGACACGAGCTTTCGGCACTTCGGAGATTCCGGTCTCGCGCATGAGCTCCGGCACGCCGGAATATTTCGACGCCGCCGCGCCGCTGGTCGCCAAGTGGTAGAGCGTGGCAAGAGTGTGCGTCTTGCCCCCGCCGAACTGCGTGATGAGAGTGAGTACCGGGGCGGTGTTGTCCGTCTTGCCCGAGAGCCGGCGCAGCACCATGCCAGCGTGATCGCGCAGCGCCCGGGTGAAACAGGTGCGCATGAAGAACTGGTCCGGCTTCTTGTAGTCGTCCGGCGCCGTCCCGGCCACCACCTGTTCAAGTGCGATGGCGAATTCGTCAGGGTTGAACGAGCGCCCCTCGCGCACCTCCCTGCGGGGCGTGACAACCTTGTACCAGGGTTCCATATGATTACTTTCTCACCGCAGAGACGCAGAGGACGCGGAGAAATCTTTATAGTTCAGAACAACACGCCGGATGCCGTTCTTCAACACTGGCACGTTGAAATTGATCAACAGGCCAACAGTCCAGTGCCCCAGTTTCAGGTAAGTGAGCAACTGTGCCTCATGGATTGGCTGAAGCGTCTCAATTGCCTTGAGTTCGAGGACGATAGCCTTCTCGACAAGAAAATCCAAGCGATAACCGCAATCGAGTTTCACGCCTTTGTATGCCACGGGAAGTGGGACCTGGCGTTCGAGGTCCAACCCGCAAAGCCGCAGCTCGTGCGCCAAGCATTCCTCGTAGGCCGATTCCAGCAGCCCCGGCCCCAGCGCCTTGTGTACCTCGATCGCCGCCCCGATGATCTTTTCCGTGATCTCTTTCATCTTATCTTCCTCTGCGTTCCCTGCGCCTCTGCGGTGAACTCATCTAGGCACCGCCAGCAGCATGGCGTCCAGAAGACGTTTCTCCTCGCTCCCCTTCGGGTAGAGCGCCGAGAGGGCGTTGGCGAGTCGCTCGAATTCGGGACCGCGATCCTTCTCGGCCTTGAGGAGCGCCCGAAGCGCGTTCGTGCGGCCGCCGGCCTGGAGCAGCATCGCCGCGTGGACGCGGTCGAGCGTCGTCGCCTCGCGCACGTTAGCAAGGCGCTCGTCGGAAACCTCAGTTGCGGCGCGCCGTCTGCGGCCCCGGCTGCCACGCCCACGGATCGTTGGCGGCGAGGCCTCTTCGGGGAACAGGGCAAGCTGAGGCTGCATTCCAAGGCTAGCGTTCTCTTCGATGCGAGCCGCAACCGCGGATGCACCATCCTCGCCGAAGAGCTGCTTCGCGCGCTCCGCTACCGGCAGGAGGCGCACGATGCCCTTCTTCGTTTCGATCACGCGGCCTTCCCACTTGGGCAGCTCGATGCCGAGCGGCTGTGCGAAGCGGCGCACTACGTCGAAAACCAGCGTGAAACCGGGTCTCAACCGCAGAGGCACGGAGGACGCAGAGTCTTCTTCATCATCTTCGATCTCAATGTCTTCTTCCTCTGCGCTCTCTGCGTCTCTGCGGTGAATTCCTTCGCCGTTTGTGCTTTGGAGCGTCCAGAGAAACAGCGCCGTCAGGCGCGCGTCCTCTTCGAGCGCGCCAGCCACGCCGTTGCGCGCTTTCGCCTCCGCCGTGCCGAGCACGTTTTCAAGCGCCGTGCGACCCACGACCTCCCAGACCTTTTCCAGATACTCGGCAAGCGTGACCTCGCGCCCTTCGGCAGTCTCGACTTTCGAGCACCGGCTGAAAATTTCGAGCGCCGGACCGATGCAGGCGAAGACAAGATCCGCGCCGCGCACGCCTTCGGCTTGGAGGCGCTCCATCCAATCGCCGACGCGCTTGGGCAGCTCGCGCAGAACGTCGGCCCAGTCGCCGACGAGAGCAACTTCGGCCCGGGGCCGGCAGATGAGATGAACACTTGTGGCGAGGGCGGCAGATTCATGGGCTCGCAGGCGCGCGCCCATCTCTGTCGCTATAGGCCAGGAGCCGGTAATCGTCCAGCCGCCGCGGATCATGCCCGACAGCAGGGCCTCCCACCCCTCGGTGGTCTTATGAGCGAAGACAACAGAACCGACGCCATCCTCATGCAGCACCCGACGGCCCTCAGTAAACGCTTTAGCCATTGTCTCTTCGAACCACGCGCGATCTTTCGCGCGGCCGTTGTCTCGCTTGGTCTCGTCTTGTACCGCCTCGTGTTGCTTGTGCGTAAGCGGGTTGGACGAATCGAACGGGTCACGAAGGAGCGGATGCCTTGGCAACGCGCGTTTGAGCCAAACAAAGAAGAAGTCCGAGAGGTCGGCGTAGGGGACGGCGTCGTAGTAGGGCGGGTCGGTGAACCATACCTGTGCAGTCTCGTCTGGTAAGGGGTGCTGTGTCGCGTCGGCGGACTGAGCCTGCCCAGCACGCATACTACGGGCGGCCTCCACGACATCGGCGATCAGCTCGTATCCGCTATCCCAGTTGCCCGGGGCGTTCGCGGTGATGACAACCTCCGCGAAGTCCCAGACGATCGGCAAAGCTTGGCGGCCAAACGTATGCTGCATTTTTTCGGCTACCGCATTCCAGCGCGTACACGACATGTTGCTCATCGTGACGCGATTGAATGCGCAAGCCAGCATGGGCGCAGGGTTCGAGACGCCTGCACGGTGAACAACCTGCAATAGTCCAGCAAGCGCCACCTTCTGCCTCGCCG
>DAIDBG010000077.1 GCA_027310225.1 bacterium
CGCCGGCGAGATCTTCAAGGAAATGGGAATTTCCGCGGTTGCGCTGCCTGGCGGTGAAATCGTGCCCGCGGCCCAGCGCGGCGTGATCGACGCCGCCGAGTGGATCGGTCCGGCTGACGACCTCAATCTCGGACTGCAAACCGTCTGGAAGAACTATTACCTGCAGGGATTGCACCAATCCACCGACATCGGAGAGGTGCTGTTCAACAAGGCGTTCTGGAACAAGCTCCCGGCTGACGTGCAGGAGATCGTGCGCGCCGCGGCGATGGCTTCGATGACCGAAACCTACACTTACAACGTGTACCGCAACGCGCTCGCCGTGCAGAAGCTGCGCGATCAGTTCAAGGTGCAGATCCTGGATACGCCGCGCGATTTCTTCCCCGAGTTCGTGCGCGCCACCAACGTCGTGCTCAACCGCTATGCAGCCAAGGATCCGTTCTTCAAGGAAGTCCTCGACTCGCAACGTAACTTCGCCCAGGTCGTGGTGCCGTACTGGACCAAGATCCTCGATCTCTACTCGAATCTTGGCAACGCGGCGCTGAAGGGCGGCGACAAGGTACCGGGAAAGAAAAAGTAGCGGACGGCGTTGACGGGGGCGCCAGCCGCTTTCACCCCTGTCCTCTTTCCCCGAGCGGGAGCGGGGGATCCCTTCCCGCCCCTGCCCGGAGAGGGAAGGGAATTATTGCGTACGAGCTTTTTCCGGTGCGCTTCACAATCCACCCCGGTGACGCGAGATCCATGCCCACCCCGACGAAGACGCTGTTAACAACGATCAAGGTTCTCGACGGCATCAGCATCGGGTCGGGGAAGCTCGTCGCCTGGCTCATTATTCCCATGGTGGGCGGCCTGGTCTATGAAGTGGTGGCGCGCTACGCCTTCAACGCGCCGACCGAGTGGGCCTACGACATGACCTTCATGCTCTATGGCAGCTACTTCATGCTGGGCGCGGCCTACGCGCTGTGCTGCAAAGGCCACATCCGCACCGACTTCTTCTACGCCAGGTGGTCGGTGCGCCGCCAGGGAACGGTGGATGTGCTGTGCTACCTGCTGTTCTTCTTTCCCGGCTTGATCGTGTTTCTGGTGGTCACCTGGGACTTTTTCGCGGTCTCGTTCGCGCGCGGAGAGCGCGCGGTAACCAGCCCGTGGATGCCGATCATCTACCCCCTCAAAGGGGCGCTGTTCGTGGCGGTCGCGTTACTGGTGCTGCAGGGCGTCTCCGAATTCCTCAAGAGCGTGTACGCCGCGCTCAAAGGGGAGTGGCTGTGAGCCCGGAAGCGATCGGATTTCTCTCGCTTGGGATCCTGTTCGTTGCAATCTTCATCGGCTTTCCGATCGCGTTCACGCTGATCGCAGTCGCGCTCGGCGCCGGCTACATCGCGCTCGACAAGCAGGTGTTCTACCTCATGACCTTGCAGGTGTTCTCGGTCATGAAGGAGACCACGCTCGCCGCGGTGCCCTTTTTCCTGTTCATGGGTTATCTGCTCGAGCAGGCCGGCCTGATGGAGCGCCTGTTCCGCGGCGTGCAGCTGCTGCTCGCCAGAGTGCGCGGTTCGCTTTATCTCGCGGTACTGATCACGGCAACCATCTTCGCCGCCGCCACCGGCATCGTGGGTTCCTCGGTGACGCTGCTCGGCGTGATGGCGGCGCCAGCGATGAAACGCAGCGGCTACGACGTCAGGCTCTCGGCCGGCGCGATCGCCGCCGGCGGCACGCTCGGCATCCTGATTCCCCCTTCGGTGATGCTGATCGTGATGGGACCCGTGGTGGGCGTTCCGGCAACCTACTTGTTCGCGGCGGCGGTGTTCCCCGGACTGCTGCTCTCCGGGCTCTACATCGCCTACACCCTCGCGCGCAGCTACCTCAACCCGCGGCTCGGCCCGCCGCTGCCCCCCGACGAGCGTGCAAGCTCGGTCGGCGAGGTCGTGAAGGAGCTTGTATTCGGCATCGCACCGGTGATGGTCGTCATACTGGCCACCCTGGGCGTCATTCTCGCCGGCATCGCCACGCCAACGGACGCCGGGGCGTCCGGCGCTGCGGCGGTGCTGGTGCTCACGCTGGCTTATCGCCGGCTCACCTGGGCGAAGCTCAGGATCGCCGTGTATTCGACGCTCCGGGTCTCGAGCATGATCCTGCTGCTGGTTGCGGCCTCCAACTTTTTCGGGGCGGTGTTCTCACGGCTCGGCAGCGCCAACCTGATCGCCGAGGCGCTGCTCGGGCTGCAGTTCTCGCCGGCGGTCATGCTGGTCCTGATGCTCGCGATCATTTTCGTCCTGGCCTGGCCGCTCGAGTGGGTGCCAATCATCCTGATCGTGGTGCCGATTTTCCTGCCGCTGGTGCAGAAGCTCGGCATTGACCTTCTCTGGTTCTCGACGCTCGTCGCGGTGTGCCTGCAGACCGCGTGGCTGTCGCCGCCGGTGGCGCTGTCAGCATACTTTTTGAAGGGGGTGGTCCCGGACTGGGACCTGCGCGACATCTACGCCGGCATGCTCCAGTTCATGGGCCTGCAGCTCCTGGGCCTGGCACTGCTGCTCGCGTTCCCCGCCCTCGCGCTGTGGCTGCCAAAAGTGCTGTTCTAGGAGTGTGTCGGACTTTGGCCCGACCCGCCCCTTACGGGATGCGCTCTCTGCGTAAGCGCGGCGCGGGCGCCCGCGGGCTTTTGCTAAACTCCGACCTTTGCGCCAACCCTCCCTCCCATCCCCGGTCATGACGTCTCCCGCTACCGGCATCCGTTCCGGGGATGCGGCTTCGCCGGAACCGGCGCTGCGCGAGCGCACCCACCAATCACGCCTCACCGCCACCGCCGAACGGAACAGCGATGCCCCTTGAAACGCTGTCCGCGGGACTGCTCGCGTGGGTCGCGTTCGTGATCGTCGCCGCCGGCTTGATACAGGGTGCGATCGGCTTCGGCTTTCCGTTCGTGGCAACGCCGCTGATCGCGATGGTGAGCGACATGCGTACCGCGGTGATCACGGTGCTGCTGCCCACCCTCGCGACGACCGTCATCAACATCGCCAAGAGCGGGCCGTTGCGTCCCGTGCTGGCGCGCTTCTGGATGATGCCGCTTTACGCGATCGTCGGCGCGGCCGCGGGGACCTGGCTGTTCGTCATTGCGCCGGGCGTGCCATACTCCCTGCTGCTCGCGCTGATTACCCTCGCCTACCTCAATCTCGACCGGCTGGCGCGTGGCGACTGGCCGCGGGTGCGCCGGCACGAGCGCGCGTTCGCGCCGCTCGCCGGCACCGCGGCCGGTCTCTTCGAGGGAACGGTCAACGTCGCCGCGCCCCCGCTCATCATCTTCTACCTCGCACTGGGACTTGCGCCGGCCGTGCTGGTGCAGGCGCTCAACATCTCCTTCCTGGTGGGAAAGACGGTGCAGTTCTCGGTACTCGCCACCCGTGGCGGTGTCACCGGCGCTCAGTGGCTCGCAACGCTGCCGCTCGCGGCCATCAGCATCGCGGCGTTCTTCGCCGGGCTGCGCATCCGCCACCGCATTGATGCGCAGACGTTTCGCACCTGGGTCAAGCGTGCGCTGTTCGTGATCGCGCTGGTGCTCCTCACGCAGTACGCCTCCTCGCTTGTCGCTTGAGGACACGACAAGTCCGCCCGTAGCCCACCTCGAAATGAAAACGGCCGACTGGATGCCGGCCGTTCCTCCATGATAAACCGCCGCTCAGGCAGCGGCTTTTTCGAGGAGTTTTTTCAGCTCGCCGCTCTTGAACATCTCAGTCAGGATGTCGGAGCCGCCGATGAACTCGCCGTTGACATAGAGCTGCGGGATCGTCGGCCAGTTGGCGTACTCCTTGATGCCCTGCCGGATGTCCGGGTTCTCCAGCACGTTCACCGAAAAGAATTCATCCACCCCGCACGCCCGCAATATGCCCACGGCGTTGGCCGAGAACCCGCACTGCGGAAAGTCGGGCGTACCCTTCATGTAGAGCACGACGCGATTCTCGCTCACTTGTCCTTTGATAACGTCTTGAACAGACATGCTTTCCCCTATACCCGAGCAAATTGATCGGACATCAGTTTACCGCCGTGCCCGGCACCTCGTCAAACCCGCCCGCAGGACACTCTCTCGTTGCCGGAGAGGTCGCGAAGCGTGACCACGTCCCCGTATCCCATCGCGGCGAGCAGCACGCGCGAGCACGCCCCTTGATCGAACCCGTGCTCGAACAGGAGCCAGCCGCCGGCAGTCAGGTGGCGCACCGCGTGCTCCACGATCACTTCGATGCATTCGAGCCCGGTCGGTCCGGCGACCAGTGCGCCCGGCGGCTCGAAGCGCAGATCGCCCTCCTCGAGGTGGGGATCGCCGGCGGCAATATAGGGCGGATTGGCGACGATCACGTCGAAGCGGCGGTCCGCAAGCGCTGCGAACCAGTCGCTTTTCGCGAATGCGACGTTCACGCCGTGCCGCGCCGCGTTTTCGCCCGCCAGCGCCAGCGCAGCGTCCGACGCGTCCGTTCCCGTCACTTGCGCGTCAGGACGATGCTTCGCAATCAGGATCGCAACGCAACCGCTGCCGGTCGCCAGATCGAGTACGCGGCTGGGCGCATGCCGGGGAATGCGCTGCAGCGCGGCGTCAACCAGAACCTCCGTCTCCGGACGCGGTATCAGCACCGCCGGCGTCACCTTGAAGGAAAGGCTGTAGAACTCGCGCTCGGCGGTGAGATAGGCGACCGGCTCGCCCGCCACGCGGCGCGCGCGCAGCGCCGCGAAAGTTTCCCGTTCCTTCGCGTCCAGCGGCCGGTCCGGGTGCGAGATCAGGTAAGCCCCATCGCAACCGAGAACATGGCGTAACAGCGCGCGCGCGTCCACGGCATCGAGCCCGCTGTCGCGCAACGCGTCGCCTATGCTCATCGCGGCCACGGCGTCTTCGCTATCGCGCAAGCAGCAGCGCGACACCCGCCACGGTGAGCGCCACGCCGGCCAGCAGCCGGCGGCTGAAACGCTCCTCGCGCAGGACCAGCGCACTCAGCATCAGGGTGAACAGCGGGTAAGTCGCGACGATCGGCGAGACGAGGTAAACGGGGCCGGCGCCCAGCGCGTAATACAGCAACAGCGCCGCGGCGCCGTTGAGAACGCCGGTCGCGGCAAACCAGGCAATGCCGTTGCGGGTGAGCGCCGGCTTCTCGCGCCGGCCGGGCGCGGCGGACCACACCACCGTCGAAGACACGGTATAGCCGACCAGCGCGGCCGCGAACGGGTTGGGCCAGAGCGCGAGCCCGACCTTGGACAGCACTTGGGCCAGCGCGCGCAGCGCGGCCGCAGACCACGGCAGCCACAGCGCACCGCGCCGGTGCGCCCCGGCATTCGTGCGTAGCGGCCCCGACAATGCGACCGACCCCAGCACGATGAGCGCCGTGGCGGAGAACTCGCGAAGGCCAAGCGCCTCTCCCAGAAACAACGCCGCCCCCAGCACGGCAAACAGCGGCGTAGTGCTCCCTACGGTACCCGCGACGGTCGGCCCCAGCCGCCGGTTGGCCTCGAACGTCAGCAGGGTCACGGCGACCGGAAAGAACAGCCCGACGAGGGCGAAGATCCCAGCGGCGGCCCACTGCCAGCCGGCCAGGTTCATGAAGGGTGACAGCAGCCAGAACAGGAGGGTCGCCGTGGGGATGCTCACTCTGGCCCCGGTCGCCGCATCCAGGTACTTTAATC
>DAIDBG010000097.1 GCA_027310225.1 bacterium
GCCTCGGCCCGCGCCACGCCGCCCCCATGCAGAAGCGCGTCGCGCCGTTCTGCTTCGCAAGCCGTGCCGCCGCGACCACGTCCTCGACGGACAGCATGGCCTCGTTGGCGACGCCGGCCTGATAGCGCGCCGCCTGCGGGCAGTAGGCGCAATCCTCGGGGCAGCCGCCGGTTTTCACCGACAGCAGCGTGGAGAGCTGCACCGCGTTGGGATCGAAATGAGCGCGGTGCACGCCGTGGGCGCGGTAGAGAAGGTCGTTGAACGGCAGCCCGTAGAGCGCCTCCACATCGGCCACGCTCCAGTGCTGCTCGCCACTGAAACGGGTTTTGCCGTCAGCGGGCACGCGGTCATCCGCCGGCAGGCGGCGTTCGTTAAGGTTCAGGGTGTCCATTGCGGCCTGCTCCGGTGGCGAGATGAAAAATCGAGTAACTTGAAACCGTTGCATCATTGCCCAGGCCTGCCTTGCTGTCAAATCCAACAGCGCCGATTCTGAACGCCTGCCTGAAAATCGGGCGGATGCTGTTGCCCCAGTCGTGCCTGCTCTGCGACGCACCGAGCGGAACGGCGCTGATTTGCGCCGAGTGCGACGCCGAGCTGCCGCGACTGCCGGGCCGGCGCTGCGTGGTGTGCGCGCTGCCCCTCGCCTCGGGCACGGTCTGCGGGCCCTGTCTCCGGCGTCCGCCGCTGTTCGAGCAGGTGATGGCGCCCTTTGCCTACCACTTTCCCGTGGACGCGCTGATCCACGCCTACAAGTACGGCGGCAGGCTGGCGCTGGCGCGCCCGCTGGGCGAGGCCCTGTCTCAGGCGGTCGCGCGTGACGTGGATGCGATCGTGCCGATGCCGCTCGCGCCGGGACGGCTGGCCGGGCGCGGGTTCAATCAGTCGCAGGAGCTGGCGCGCGTGATCTCCGCACGCACCGGCATTCCGCTGCTGCCCTACGCCTGCCGCAAGGTGATCGAGACCCCGCCGCAGGCCGCGTTGCCGTGGGACCGGCGCGCGCAGAACGTGCGCCGGGCTTTCGTGTGCGATGCGAATCTGGAGAACAGGCGGATCGCGGTCGTGGACGACGTGCTGACGACCGGCGCCACGCTCAACGAGCTGGCGCGCGTGCTGCACAAGGCCGGCGCGGTCAGCGTGGAAGGATGGGTAGTAGCACGAACGCTGCCACGCTGACCGTTCCGGGTTCCGGGTTCCTGGTTCCGGGTTCCTGGTTCCGGGTTCCGGGTTCCGGGTTCCGCGTTCCAAGTTCCAGGTTGAATTTCCGACCTTGAACTTTGAACCCTGAACCCTGAACCTTGAACCTTGAACTTTGAACCTTGAACTTTGAACTCGCCAATTGCTATTGCAACTGGCGCAGGCGCTGGTCGGCAAAGGCCGCGAGCTCGGGGTCGAGGCCGTTGGTAGCTTTGGCGCGGCGGAAGGCATCCTGTGCTTCGGCGGCGCGGTTTGTCGCCTGCAACGACACGCCGAGCCCGAGCCACCACACGCCCGAAGCAGGCTTCAGCTGCAACGCGGCGCGGAATTGCTCGATGGCTTCTTCGTGCCGTCCCTGGCGTTGCAGCAACGCAGCAAGGAAAGCGAGGTAATCGGCGCTCCCCAAGGCGTAGTCCTGGCTCTTCCGCAACGTCGCAATCGCCGCCGGAGTGTCACCGCGGTCCACTTGCAAGCGCGCCAGCATCATCGCGAAGCCGGTCTGGGCCGGGGCAAGCTCCACGCCCTCCTGCAGGACGCGCTCCGCTTCCGCCAGCTTCTTCCCCCCCAGCAGCAAGCCGACCAAGGCCTGGCGTGCACCGTGATGGCCGGAATACAGGTCCAACGCGGCCTGGAACCCTTCCTGGGCTTCGGCGAGCCGCCCCTGCTGCAGCCACGCAGTCGCCTTGCGGTACTCGTTTTCAGCCAGCTCGCGCGGGGTCGGCTGGCGTACCTCTTTCTGGATCGCCGGCTTCTCCTCCGGGGCGCTGGTCAAGGCTTCAGCCGCCGCAACGACCGGCGCTTTGGCGGTTTCAGGGCGCGCGGAGGGGCGGGCGGGCGGCTCGCGTGCCGCAGTCGCGGCGCCGGCACGTACTACCACGCGCGCCGCCGGCACCGGTGCGGCGGGCGCGCCGGTTTCGGCGGGCGTGGAATCACCGCCATACCCGGCCCCCGCGGCCGGCGAACTGGACAACTCGAGGCTCAGGCGCGAGGCCGGCGCCGCGCCTTCGTTTTCCTCGCGCGGCTGCGCGTCCACCGTCACCCCGGCTGACGCCATAATCCCTTTCCCGATGGTGGTTTCCGTACCGCGCGCCGGCGCGATGACCGCAGTCGGCTGTCGTGGCGCGACGATGAACCCCGAAAGCATCTCCCAAGCTCCCGCCACCGCCGCCACCGCCGCCACTGCGCCCCCCGCGATCCACCACCAGTGCACCCTGGAGCCGCCATCCGGCAGCGTCCGCACATGATGGGGCAGCGTGCCGCGCTCGGCGCTGGAAGCACGGCGCTTCTCCAGATCGAGCAGCATCTGGTTGATGACGCTCATGCGAGCAGCGCCCAGCCGACGCCGCCCACCGACAGCAGCAGCATGGCAAAACCAAACCACCACCACGGCCGGGCCCGCCGGGCCGCGGGCGTGTCCTGCGCGGCGCTGCGCACGTGGCGCGGCTGCACCTGCTGCAAGCCCTCGCCGTAGGCGAGCAGCAACGCCTTGTGGGAAACGATGTTGATGAGCCGCGGCACGCCCCCGGAGATGCGGTGCACGAGGCGCGTGGCGGCTTTGCCGAAGAGGCGATTGCCCCGGTAGCCCGCCACCCGCAGCCGGTGGGCGATGTACTGGTCCACTTCGTCGTGCGTGAGCGCGGTGAGCCTGTACTGGAAGGTGATGCGCTGCTTCAGTTGCCGGACCGATTCGCCCGCCAGCCTCTGGTCGAGCTCGGGCTGGCCGAACAGGACGACCTGAAGAAGCTTGCACTTCTCGGTCTCGAGATTGGTGAGCAGCCGCAGCGCCTCCAGCGTTTCGGTCGGCATCGCCTGGGCCTCGTCCAGGCACAGCACCACGGTCTTGCCCTGGCGCGCAAAGTGGAGCAGCGCGCGCGTAAGCTCCTTCAGCAGGTGGTGCTGGTCGGTCTCCCTCGGAAGGGCGACCCCCAGCTCCTCGGCGAGCGCGAACAGCAGCGTGCGCGGCTCGAGGTACGGGTTCGGGATGTAAGCCGAGACGTGGTTCGAGTCGAGGGTCGCGAGCAAGCGGCGGCAGAGCAGCGTCTTACCGGTGCCGACTTCACCGGTGATCTTGATGAAGCCTTCCCCGTTCTTGATCGCTACCAGCAGCGTGTTGAGCGCTTCCTGGTGCGTGTTGCAGGCGTAGGCGAAGCTCGTGTCGGGGGTGATCCCGAACGGCATTTCGCGCAGCCCGAAGTGGCTCCTATAC
>DAIDBG010000129.1 GCA_027310225.1 bacterium
ATACTGGGGTGGCGCATCCTCTCACCGCTCGACCTCGAGCGCGAGTTCGGGCTCACCGGCGGCGACATCTTCCATGGTGCGCTGACGCTCGACCAGCTGTGGAGCGCGCGCCCCGTGCTGGGGCACGCCGACTACCGCGCACCGGTGAAGCGGCTCTATATGTGCGGGGCGGGCGCGCACCCGGGAGGCGGCGTCTCCGGCATTCCCGGGCACAACGCGGCACGGGAGATCATCCGCGATTTTCGCCGCGGGACGCCGAGATAGGACCAACCCCGGGAAGCTTCAGCCACAGAGACCACGGAGAATACGGAGAGTTGAAATACCCAGGTCAATTTTTCGACGGCCTCATGAAACTCGCCCGGTGGCTGCTCGCAGTCCTGGTGGCGACTGCGCTCGCCGGCTGTGGCGAGAAAATGCCGCAGCTGCCGGCGCTCGGTCCGAACGACGTCGTCGTCGCGTTCGGCGATAGCCTCACCTACGGCACCGGCGCCGGCGAGAACGAGAGCTATCCTGCAGTGCTGGCGCAGCTGATCGGCCGCAATGTGGTGCGCTCCGGCGTGCCGGGCGAGGTCACGGCGCAAGGGTTGGGGCGGCTGCCGGAGGTGATCGAAGAATACCAGCCGAAACTCGTGATCGTCACTCTTGGCGGCAACGACATGCTGCGCAAGGTGAGCGCGGCCGAGATCAAATCCAATCTGCGCCAGATCATCAGGACCCTCAAGGATCGCGGCATCGCGGTGGTGCTCGTCGGCGTGCCGCAGCCGGCGCTGATCACGAGCGCGCCGGAATTCTACCGCGAGCTCGCGAAGGAATTCGACGTCCCCTACGAAGGCCGGGTCGTGACCGACGTGCTCTATCAGCGCGAACTGAAGTCCGACCCGATCCACCCCAACGCGCAGGGTTACCGCCGCATCGCCGAGGCGCTCGCCGCGCTGCTGAAGAGAGCCGGGGCAATTTGACCAATCGAGAGGATGGACAGGATCAACGGGATCTGCAGGATTATTTTTTGAAAAGGCCCGATCCCGTCTTTTTATTGAAAATTTCCGCATGAGTTCGGCCGATCGCCGGCTTACGCCGGTCCAGCTCACAGCGCTGATGTGCGGTGCGGAGATTTTCAGCATGACGGGCTTCGCGGCTTACACCACGCTGCTGCCGGTGCTGCAGCGCGAGTGGGGACTGTCCAACTCGGAGGCGGGGCTGGTTGGCGGCATCTACTACGCCGGCTACGTCGCCGCCACGCCCGTCCTCACCACCCTCACCGACCGCGTGGATCCGCGCCGCATCTATCTCGCCGCATGCCTGATCTCGTTCGCCGGCGCGGCGGGCTTCGCGCTGTTCGCGCAGGGCCTCGCCACCGCGCTCGCGTTCCAGGCCGTGATCGGGATCGGGCTGGGCGGTACCTACATGCCGGGGCTGAAGATGCTCGCCGACCAGCTCGAAGGCAATACCCAGTCGCGCGCCATCGGTTTCTACACCGCGAGCTTCGGCGTGGGATCGAGCCTGTCGATCGTCACCGGCGGTGCGATCGGCGCTGCGTTCGGATGGCAGTGGGCGTTCGTCTCCGGTGCGGCAGGTCCGCTCCTCGCCGCAGCCCTGGCGAATACGCTGATGCCGCCGGGCAGAATCCACGCGGCGCACGGGCGGGCGGCGCTGTTCGACCCCCGTCCGGCGCTGAAGAACCGCCGGACACTGCCCTTCATCATCGGCTACGCGGCGCACAACTACGAGCTGTTCGGCCAGCGTTCGTGGATGGTGGCGTTCCTGGCGTACGCCGCGAGCCTGCGCCCGGACGGCGTCGCGCTTGCCGGCGCGGCGACACTCGCGGCCCTCATCAACATGCTGGGGCCGGTCGGCAGCATTTCCGGCAACGAGCTCGCCATCCGTTTCGGTCGGAGCCGCGTGATCTTCACCGCGATGTGCCTGTCGGGGCTCGCCGCCTTCGGGATCGGCTGGCTCGCGGGGCTGCCGCTCGCGGTGGTGTTCGTCTTCATGTCCCTGCACTATTGCCTGATGCTGGGCGATTCCGCGGCCCTCACGTCGGGCATCGTCGCCGCCGCCCCGCCCGAGTTGCGCGGCGCGATCATGGCGGTCTATTCCTTCATCGGTTTTACCGCGGCCTTCCTCGCGCCGCTGGTGTTCGGCGTCGTGCTCGACCTTGCGGGCGGCAACCAGGACCGCATGGCCTGGGGGCTCGCCTTCGCCAGCCTCGGCATCTTCGGGGCGCTGTCGCCCGTCCCGCGCTGGCTCTACCTGCGCTGCTCCGGCCAGTGATCCCGCCGCGCGCGCCGACGGCGGGCCGCGACGGAATGCGGCACGGTATGACATCGTAATTGGCGCACCGGAAAGACGGAGTCTGGGGTCGGAGGGGGCGTTATCGGCGCGGGCCGGCGTAGAACTGTGGCCAGCGCTCGAGGACAGCGGGGGCGTCGTCCTTGTAGACGTGGCAGGAGTTGAGCTGGTACGGTTTTCTGGCCGATGGCCTGCCGGCGTTGCGCGCTTCGCGCGCGCGCCCGGTGGCCTGGAACGCGGTGGTGCCGAGCGGGCCGAGCAGCTCGACGAGGTGCGTGCAGCCCCTCACGCCGCCGACGCGCTCGGCGATGCTCTTGCGCCAGCCGGGGCCGATGGTGACGCCGACGAGCGCCTTGAAGCCGGACGCGATGTCGTCGCACACGGGGTAGGGGCCTTCATCGGTTTTCGCTTCGACATCGTGGATCTTCATGTCGAGGTCTATCGTGATCCGTATCCACATGTCGTGCACCGGCTCGCCGGGCCGGCGCTCGCGTCCGCCCATGCGCCGCGTATGGGCGTAGGTCTTGGTGTCCACCAGGTGCGCCTCGACGTCCCACAGGCCGTCCGCACGCTCGTAGCCTTTGCACTCGATGGTACGTGTGTGCGCGAGCTTGCGCAGGACGGGGGAAGGCAGCGGCATGACAGTTCCGGTTGATTTGGTGATTGAGTGATTGAGCAAGCGTCTGACTGGTCACGTGAGGTCGCAATTTCACAAGCACCCAATCACCTAAATCACTCAATCACGGGTTCAGGCGGCTTTGCGCTTGGCGGCGAGGGCGCGGGCGGTCTTGGAATGGGTGGGGCGCCCCAGCACACCGCAGATGTATTCGCCCGCGGCGATGAGCTTCCCGATGTCCACGCCGGTCTCGATGCCAAGACCATCGAGCAGATAGAGCACGTCTTCGGTGGCGACGTTGCCGGTCGCGCCTTTGGCGTACGGGCAGCCTCCCAGCCCCGCAACCGAGGCGTCGAAAACCGCCACCCCGCACTCGAGCGCGGCGTAGGTGTTGGCGAGCGCCTGGCCGTAGGTATCGTGGAAGTGCCCGGCGAGCCGCTCCGCGGGGATGTGCTTCATCACCGCCTCGAACGCGGCGCGCGCTTTTCCCGCTGTGCCGACGCCGATGGTGTCGGCGAGGGTGATCTCGTAGCAGCCCATGTCATCGAGCGCGCGCGCGACCTTCGCCACCGCCTCGGGCCTGACATCGCCCTCGTACGGGCAGCCGAGACACACCGAGATGTCGCCGCGCACCTTGAGCCCCCTGGCGAGCGCTTCCCTGCATACTTCGGAGAAGCGCGCGAGACCCTCCGCGATCGAGCAGTTGGTGTTCTTCTGCGAAAAAGTCTCGGTCGCCGCACCGAACACCACGACTTCCTGCGCGCCCGCCGCGAGCGCGGCGTCCAATCCCCTTCTGTTCGGCACCAGCACCGGGTACGAGACGCCGTGCTTGCGGCGTAGCGCCGCCATCACCTGCGCGTTGTCCGCCATCTGCGGAACCCACTTCGGAGAAACGAAGGCCGTCGCCTCGATCACCTTGAGCCCCGCGTCCTGCAGGCGGTGGATGAGCTCGACCTTGACCGCGGCCGGCACCGGGACGGGCTCGTTCTGCAGCCCGTCGCGCGGGCCGACTTCGACGAGTTTCACTCGTTTCGGCAAATTCATTTCACCGCCAAGATGTACGAAAAGAAAATCAAAACCTGACTTGAACCGCCAAGGCCGCCAAGAACGCCAAGAAAAACAGGATCAAAGTACCAGGAGCGGAACCCGGTGCGAAAATGAAAACCGCCACCGTACAGGTTCGCTTATCCCTTGGTCCGTGCCTCAAACTTATTCCTTATCCCGGGTTTCCTTGCCGCCCTTGCCGCCCTTGGCAGCCTTGGCGGTTCATTTGTCACCCGTTTTTGCCTTGTGCGAGGCGGGGGTGACCCAGGAGGCCTTGCGCTTCTCGAGGAAGGCGGAAAGGCCTTCCTGCGCCTCGGCGGTGGTGCGCACCTCGGATATGCGCCGCGCGGTCTTCTCCACCAGGTCTTCGCCGATGCGCACGCCGGCGATTTCGGGTATCAGCCTCTTGACCGCGACGATGGCGCCGGGTCCGCTGGAAGAGAGGTGCGTCAGCGCGCGGCCGACGGCCGTCGCGAGATCCGACTCCGGCACCGCCTCGTGCACCAGCCCGATGCGCTGGGCTTCCGCCGCGTCGAATTCCTCGCCCGTGATCATGTAACGGCGGGCATGACGCACGCCCATCGCCGCGATCACGTACGGGCTGATCATGGCGGGAATGATGCCGAGCTTCACTTCGGAGAGCCGGAAGCTCGCCCCCCGCGCGGCCACAGCGATGTCGCACGCCGCGACCAGCCCTACGCCGCCGCCGCGCACCGCCCCGCGCACGCAGGCGATAGTGGGCTTCTCGAGCGCATGGAGCGTATGGAGCATCCCCGCGGTGGCGCGAGCCGCCTCGTAGTTCCGCTCGCGCGAGAGGCGGGCGCTCGCCTTCATGTGCTCGATGTCGGCGCCGGCGCAGAAGTTCGCACCCGAGCCGGTGATCACGATCGCGCGCACCCGGTCGTCGGCCTCGAGTTTCGTGAGTGCCGCTGTCAGCGCCTCCACCATCCCGGGGTCGAAGGCGTTGTGCACCTCCGGCCGGTTCAGCGTGAGGGTCGCGTTGCCGTCGGCGTCAATCTGAGAGAGAACTTTCTGGCTCATGAGGCGGCGCAGCGCGGGATCAGGCGCTCATTATAGCTGTGCGGTGGGGAAGAAACGGCGAACGGCGACCCGTTATGGGTGAGGGGTCATGGGTGATGCGTAGCGCCCGACCAACTCGACCACGCTGCTGCGCATCGCCCATTACGCACCACCGGCCCTTCACATGCGGAAGACACCGAAGCGCGTCTCCTCGAGCGGCGCGTTGAGGCTCGCCGCGATGCCGAGAGCGAGCGTCCGGCGCGTCTCCTGCGGGTCGATCACGCCGTCGTCCCACAGCCGGGCGGTGGCGTACCAGGCGCTCGATTGACGCGCGTACTGCTCGATGATCTGCGCCTTGAACGCTTCTTCCTCTGCCTTGCTCCAGTGCCTGTCGCTTTTTTCCAGCGCCTCGCGCTTCACCTGCGCGAGCACGCTGGCGGCCTGCTCGCCTCCCATCACCGAAATCCGGGCGTTGGGCCACGCCCACAGGAAGCGCGGCGAATAGGCCCGGCCACACATGCCGTAATTGCCGGCGCCGAAGCTGCCGCCGACGATCACGGTGAGCTTGGGCACGCGCGCGCACGCGACCGCGGCCACCATTTTGGCGCCGTCCCTGGCGATGCCGCCGTGCTCGGCCTTCTTCCCCACCATGAAGCCGGTGATGTTCTGCAGGAACACGAGCGGGATGCGGCGCTGGCAGCAAAGCTCGATGAAGTGCGTGCCCTTCAACGCCGACTCCGAGAGCAGTATCCCGTTGTTGGCGAGGATGCCGACAGGGTAGCCCTCGATATGGGCGAACCCCGTGACGAGCGTCGCGCCGTAGCGCGCCTTGAACTCGTCGAATTCACTCCCGTCAACGAGGCGCGCGATGATCTCCCGCACGTCGAACGGCGTGCGCGCGCCGGCCGGGACCACGCCGTAGATTTCGGACGGGTCGCAGCGCGGCTCGCGCGGCTCGCGCATCGCGAGCGCGGTGCGCGGTGCGCGGTTGAGGCTCGCCACCGCGCGGTGCGCGAGCTCGAGCGCGTGCCGGTCGTCCTCAGCCAGATGGTCGGCGACCCCCGAGATGCGGGTGTGCACGTCGGCGCCGCCCAGTTCCTCCGCGCTGACCACTTCCGCGGTGGCGGCCCTCACGAGCGGCGGGCCGGCGAGAAAGATGGTGCCCTGGTTCCTGACGATGATGGCCTCGTCCGACATCGCCGGCACGTAGGCGCCGCCCGCTGTGCACGAACCCATCACGACCGCGATCTGCGGGATGCCGGCGGCCGACAGGTTGGCCTGGTTGTAGAAGATGCGCCCGAAGTGGTCGCGGTCGGGGAAGACCTCGTCCTGGCTCGGCAGGTGCGCGCCGCCCGAATCCACGAGGTAGATGCAGGGCAGGCGGTTCTCCAGCGCGATCTCCTGCGCGCGCAGGTGCTTCTTCACCGTGAGCGGATAGTAGCTGCCGCCCTTCACCGTGGCGTCGTTGGCGATGACCACGCACTCGCGGCCGTGTACGCGCCCGACCCCCGTGAGGATGCCGGCGGCCGGCACCGGCTCGTCGTACACCTCCCATGCCGCGAGCGGCGAGAGCTCGAGAAACGGGACACCAGGGTCGAGCAAGGCGGCCACGCGCTCGCGCGGGAGCAGCTTGCCGCGTCCCTGATGCCTCTTGCGTGCGGCGGCGTCGCCCCCCTGGCGCGCGAGAGCGAGCCGGGCGTTCAGTTCCTCCACCTGCGCGCGCATCGCGGCCTCCGCGGCCTTGAATTCCGCGGAAGCGGTCTTCAGCATGGACTTGATGACGCTCATGGCGCAGCGCCCTTACAGGCGACTCAACTCGTCTTCGTACGTTCTCAGCGCCGCGCCATCGAAGCAGGCGAAGACGATCTTCTCGGGCAGGGGATGCTCAGCGACGAATTTCGCGCACTCGCGCACGGCGATTTTCACCGCCTCCCCCAGCGGATAGCCATAGACGCCGCAACTGATCGCGGGAAATGCGACCGTCTTGAGGCCGTGGGCGGCGGCGAGCCTGAGGCTCTCGCGGTAGCACGAGGCGAGCAGCGCAGGTTCTCCCCGCTTGCCCCCGCCCCACACCGGCCCCACGGTGTGGATCACGTGCTTTGCGGGCAGGCGATAGCCCCTGGTGATCTTCGACTGCCCAGTGGGGCAGCCGCCGAGCGTGCGGCATTCTTCCAGAAGCTGCGGCCCGGCCGCGCGGTGAATCGCCCCATCCACGCCGCCGCCGCCGAGCAACGTCGTGTTGGCGGCGTTCACGATGGCGTCCACCGTGAGCGTCACGATGTTGACCTGCCTGGCTTCCAGCTTGGGTTGCATGGCCGAGTTTTCGTAGTCGGAGACTTTTGTGCGGGGTCCCGGTGGACCGCCCCTCGTTTCACTCTTCCCCTCCTTGTGAAGGAGGGGAGGAACGAAGTGAGGGGTGGTTCACCAGCCGCCCGTCGCGAGCCAGCGGTCCACTTGGTCGAGCCGATCCGATCCCCAGAACGGCTCGCCGTCTATCACGATATAAGGCGAGCCGAACACGCCGCGCTCGATCGCGGCGTCCACCTCGATCCTCAACCGCTCCTTCACGGCCGGATCGTCGAGCGCCTGCAAGAGCCCGCTCTTGTCCACGCCGAGCTTGGCGGCGACGTTGCCGGTCACTTCCGGATTGGAGATGTCGCGGTCTTCCGCGAAATAGGCGTGGTAGAGCGCGTGCGCCAGTTTTTTCGCAAGCCCCGGATCCCTGTCGCCCACCCAGTAGAAAGCGCGGGAAGGCGCCTGTCCCGCGACCGGAAATTTCGTGGGCAGCCTGAAGGGCACCTTGAACAGCCGCGCGGTGCGCTCGAGGTCATGCTTGGCGTAGCTCCCCTTCAGGGGAATGGTGGGCAGCGGCTGCCCGCCCGTGATCTTGAACACCGCTCCCAGCAGTATCGGCCGCCAGGTTACGGTCCGGCCGTGACTTGCGGCAATGTCGTCTATCTTCCCGCTCGCGAAGTAGCCGTAGGGCGAGGAGAAGTCGAAGTAAAAATCAATCGGATTGGCCATGCAGTACCTGCTTCGTCAATTAGGTCTCATGTCAAATCTTCAGGCGGTTTTGCTTTTAGTGGTCACTTCATGACTGTGCGCGAGGCGCCCGGAATCATGAAGGAGACAGATTGTGGCAGATTCGCTCACGGTTTTCCTGGCGTTTTCTCAGGGAGGGGCGTCGGGAGCGGAAATTCAGGTCTTGTCACGCTTTTCCTTTTATGGTGTTTGACCGTGCAGTTCCTTTGCGAAATCGGGGCACCCGGGCATCAACGCGTTTCCTCGAACAATTCCCGTCCAATTAACCATCGTCTGATTTCAGATGTGCCGGCGCCGATTTCGTACAGCTTGGCGTCGCGCAGCAGCCGACCGGTGGGCGAGTCGTTGATGTAGCCCATGCCGCCCAGGCACTGGATTGCCTCGAGCGCCATCCAGGTCGCCCGTTCGGCGGCAAACAGGATCGCGCCGGCCGCGTCCTTGCGCGTGACGCGGCCGGCGTCGCACGCGCGCGCCACGGAGTACACGTAGGCGCGGCACGCGTTCAGCGTCACGTACATGTCGGCGAGCTTGCCCTGCATCAGCTGGAATTCCCCGATCGCCTGGTTGAATTGCCTGCGCTGGTGCACGTACGGCAGCACGACATCGAGGCACGCCTGCATGATGCCAACGGGACCGGCGGCGAGCACCGCACGCTCAAAATCGAGCCCGCTCATCAGCACTTCGACGCCGTTGCCGGCGCCGCCGAGCACGTTTTCCTCCGGCACCTCGCAGTCGCCGAACACGAGCTCGCAGGTACCGGAGCCGCGCATGCAGAGCTTGTCGAGCCTCTGCGCGGTGGAGAAGCCCTTGAACGTCTTCTCGATGATGAGCGCGGTGATGCCGTGCGCCCCGGCTTCCGGCTCAGTCTTGGCATAGACCACGAGCACATCGGCGTCCGGCCCGTTGGTGATCCACATCTTGGTGCCGTTCAGCACATAGCGGTCGCCTCGCCTGTCGGCGCGCAGCTTCATGCTTACCACGTCGGAGCCCGCGCCGGTCTCGCTCATCGCGAGTGCGCCCACGTGCTCGCCGCTGATCAGCTTCGGCAGGTAGCGCCGCTTCTGGCTGTCGTTGCCGTTGCGGCGGATCTGGTTCACGCACAAGTTGGAGTGCGCGCCGTAGGACAGCCCGACCGAGGCCGAGGCGCGGCTGATTTCTTCCATCGCAACGACCTGTGCGAGGTAGCCCAGGCCGGTGCCGCCGAACCCCTCCTCGACCGTGATGCCGAGGAGCCCCAGCGCGCCGAGCTTGGGCCAGAGGTCGCGCGGAAACTGGTTGCCGCGGTCGATCTCGGCGGCGCGCGGCGCGATCTCGCTCGTGGCGAAGACGGCAACCGACTCGCGCAGGATGTCCACGGTCTCGCCCAGCTCGAAATTGAGTTCTTGGTACATGGGCAAGGGATCAGTTTCCAAGAGTGCGACAGGCGTGCCCTCTGCCTGTCCCTGGTAAAGTTGCTTTAACCGGTCTATGGTTCACGCGAGTCCTTTTGTGTCGGCTCCCTCGGCGCCATAACCAGGTGGGTTTAAATTCGAAATGCTATAACGTTTACGTTAACGTTAAGTACGATAGCACCGCGGAAAACCAGCCTCAGGCAGCGGCCTTCTCACCACCGCGATCGCTCTTGTCCTTGAGCAGCCGGTGGCACTGATTGGCGAAGAAGCTGATTTCGTTCAGCATCACTTCGATGTCCTCAAGTTGCTGTTCCAGCAGTGCGCGCCGCCGCTCCAGCTTCGCGAGAAACTCCTCAAGCTGTTTCTTCTCGTCACGACAGACGTCATACAGCTCGAACAGCTCGCGGATTTCGCTCAAACTGAAACCCAGGCGCTTGCCGCGCAACGCGAGCTTGAGCCGGACGCGGTCGCGGTTGCTGAAGACGCGGTTGACGCCCTCGCGCTTCGGGCTCAGCAGACCCTGATCCTCATAGTGGCGAATGGTGCGAGTGGTGACCCCGAATTCCCGGGCGAGCTCGGATATGGTGAAAGTTGCGCTCATTGTGCTACGCAATATTCCCGTGTAACATTCTGATCTAGCAGCCTATCTCACGTTTACGTTAGCGTCAAGTATGGCCGGTAAGCCAGCTTTTTCCGCCGTAATCCCTGGAAAGCTCGAATATCCGTTCGAGACACCGGCGGCTGGCAGCGTCCAGGAAGTTGCGTCCGGCGTACTGTGGGTGCACATGCCTCTGCCTTTCGCGCCCGATCACGTCAATCTGTGGCTCGTGGCCGACGGCGGAGCATGGACGCTGGTGGATTGCGGCCTGGCCTCGAGCAAGACGCGCTCGCTGTGGGAGCAGATCTTCGCGCGCAACCCCGGCAGGCGCCCGATCGGGCGCGTGATCGTCACGCACTATCATCCCGATCACATCGGCCTCGCGGGATGGCTCGCCACGAAGTTCGAGCTGGTGCCGTGGATGACGAAGGCCGAGTTCCTCACGGCACACGCGGCGTGTCACGGCGTTGGCGGTACGGGCTACGCACGGTTGCGCGAATTCTTTGCGAGCCACGGCCTCGATCCGTCCCGGCTCGATGCCGCGGGCGTGCAGGATGGCAGCTATCGCCGTGGCGTCGAGCCGCTGCCCGACACGTTCCACCGCATCAGGCACGGCGACCGCATCGACATCGGTGGCGAGCCGTGGCGCGTGATCGTCGGCTACGGCCACGCGCCCGAGCACGCGGCGCTCTACAGCGAGCGGGGCCGGGTGCTGATCTCGGGCGACATGCTGCTGCCGCGCATCTCGACCAACGTCAGCGTCTGGCCGGTGGAGCCCGACGGCGATCCGCTCGGCGATTTCCTGGACTCGCTCAACCGGTTCTCGGAACTCGCGGCGGACACGCTGGTACTGCCGTCGCACGGCAGGCCGTTCCGGGGGCTGCACGCGCGCATTGCGGAATTGAAGGCGCATCACCAGGCGCGGCTCGACGCGCTCGCGCAGGTTTGTGGGCAGCCCAGGACTGCGGCAGAATTGCTGGCCGGATTGTTCGGCCGGGAATTCAACGATTACCAGCTGCTGTTCGCGA
Organism: bacterium; assembly: GCA_027310225.1. GTDB lineage: Bacteria > Pseudomonadota > Gammaproteobacteria > Burkholderiales > SG8-41 > SG8-41. The sequence goes on from DAIDBG010000129.1 coordinate 11,029, forward strand.
TGGGCGAGGCGATCGCTCACCTCAATCACCTCTGGCGCAAGGGCATGGTGCGGCGCGCAGCCGGCTCGGACGGCACCTGGCGCTACGTCCGCGTCGCATGAAGACGGTGGAAAGGCAGGCAGTGGCCCCAGGCCGACAGTCCACTCCTCTCCCGACCGGCCACGCCGAGCTCGCGAGGCTCTACAGCGGCATCGCGCAGAAGAGCGGCCAGCTCGTGATGCGCTTCCTCGACCGCCGGCGCAACGGTGGCGGGCTCGTCGTGTCCGATGAGCTTGGCATCGCGCAGGCATTTTTCGAGGCCTGGGCGAAGCTCTTTGCCGACCCGGTCAGGCTCTACGAAGCGCAGCTGAAGCTGTGGCAGGACTACATGGCGCTGTGGCAGAGCGCGATGTTGCGTTTCATGGGGCACGAGGCGAAGCCAGTTGCGGAGCCGCACAAGGACGACCGCCGCTTCAGGCACATGGACTGGCAGCAGAACTTCCTCTATGACTACATCAAACAGTCGTACCTCATCGCAGCCAGGCACCTGCACCAGGCCATGGGCGGCATCGAAGGGCTGGACGAGCAGACCGCGAAGAAGGTGGATTTCTATACCCGCCAGTACATCGACGCGGTTTCGCCGAGCAACTTCCTGCTCACCAACCCCGAAGTGCTGCGCGAGACGGTTGCGACCGGGGGGCAAAACCTCGTGAGGGGCCTCAACAACCTGCTCGAGGATCTCATGCGTGGCGACGGCGAGCAGGTCCGGCTGCGGATGACCGACGAGGGCGCATTCAGGCTCGGCGTCAACATCGCGCTCACGCCCGGGAGCGTGATCTACCAGAACGAACTGATCCAGCTGATCCAGTATGCCCCTTCCACGAAGGAGGTTTATCGCCGGCCGCTGCTCGTGATCCCGCCGTGGATCAACAAGTACTACATCCTGGATCTCCGCGCGGACAACTCTTTCATCAGGTGGGCGGTCGGCCAGGGGCACACCGTGTTCGTGATCTCGTGGGTGAACCCCGACGAGAAGCTCGCGCACAAGCGCTTCGACGACTATCTCGCGGAAGGCGTGCTCGCCGCGCTCGGGGCAATCGAAGCCGCGACCGGCGAGCGCGAGGCGAATGTGATCGGCTACTGCCTGGGCGGGACGCTGCTTGCGTGCGCGCTCGGCTACCTGGCGGCGAAGGGCGAGCGCCGCGTCGCGAGCGGAACGTTCTTTGCTTCCATGATTGATTTTGCGGAAGCGGGCGAGCTCGAGGTCTTCATCGACGAGCAGCAGCTCGATGCGATCGAGCAGCGCATGCGGGAGCGCGGCTACCTCGAGGGCTCCGAGATGGCTGCCACCTTCAACCTGCTGCGCGCGAACGACCTCATCTGGTCGTTTGTCGTCAACAACTACCTGCTCGGCCGCAACCCGCTGCCGTTCGACCTGCTCTACTGGAACTCGGATTCCACCCGCATGCCGGCGGAAATGCACGGCTTCTACCTGCGAAACATGTATTTGCGGAACCTGCTCAGGAAGCCCGGGGGCATCGAGCTGAACGGCGTGCCGATGGACCTGACGCAGGTCGAGTTGCCGCTCTATTTCATCTCGACCAGCGAGGACCATATCGCCCCGTGGCGTTCGACCTACGCAGGAGCGAAGCTCTTCGCCGGGCCGGTGCGCTTCGTGCTCGGTGGCTCAGGCCATATCGCCGGCATCATCAACCCGCCGGCGGTGGACAAGTACTGCTACTGGACCAATCCCAGGCTTCCGGACAGGGCGGACCAGTGGCTCAAGGGCGCCACGCAGCAACCCGGGTCGTGGTGGACCGACTGGGCGGGATGGGTTGCGCAGTACGGCGGGGACAAGGTGCCGCCGCGGATTCCGGGCAAGGGCAGGCTCAAGGCGATCGAGGATGCGCCCGGCTCCTTCGTCAGGGTGCACGCCGGCTCGAAAAAAAGCGCTGATTGCGGGTAGAGTTTTCATGCGGATCAGGAACAGCACATTCCTCGTGACCGGGGGTGCATCCGGCCTCGGTGCCGCCACCACGCGCCGGCTTGCCGCGGCCGGCGCCAACGTGGTGATCTGCGACCTCGACGGTGGCGCGGGGAAGGAGCTGGTGCGCGAAATCGGGGGGCGCGGGCGCTTCTGCGTTTCCGACGTCACGGATGAGGCGCAGGTCGCAAAGGCCATCGCCGCGGCGCGCGCCGAATTCGGGGCACTGCACGGCGCGGTGAGCTGCGCCGGCGTGGCGCCCGGCGAGCGCGTGCTGGGCAGGCAGGGGCCGCACCGGCTCGACACGTTCCGGCGCGCTGTCGAAATCAATCTGATCGGCACCTTCAACGTGCTGCGGCTCGCCGCGCAGGCGATGGCGGAGAATCCGCCGGAGGCCGAAGGCGAGCGCGGCGTGATCATCAATACCGCGTCCATCGCCGCATTCGAGGGCCAGGTCGGCCAGGCGGCCTACAGCGCCTCGAAGGCCGGCGTCGCTGGACTGACGCTGCCCGTAGCACGCGAGCTCGCGCGCCACGGCATCCGGGTGATGACGATCGCGCCCGGCGTGTTCGAAACGCCGATGATGGCCGGGATGAGCGAGGAAGTGCGCGCGTCGCTCGCCGCGCAGGTGCCGTTTCCGCCGCGGCTCGGAAAGCCGGAGGAGTTCGCGGCGCTGGTGGAGCACATCATCGTGAACCCGATGCTGAACGGCGAGGTGATCCGGCTCGACGGCGCGCTGCGCATGCCCGCCAAGTGAAACCTCTCACCGCAGGGGACCCGTTAAAGGCGCGGCCTCTAACGGGGAGGACGCAGAGGAAGACCAAAAAGAACATCCTGCTCGAGCAGCCCGGGGCGGGAATTTACCTGCTGACGGTGAACCGCCCGAAGGCGCTGAACGCGCTCAACGCCCCGCCCGTTTTTCCGGAGAATGATCGGCGCCGGCCGCCGCATCGCGCAAAGCGATTTCATCATTCCATACAACGGGATACTGTGGCCGGTCGGGCGAAATCGCGATGCTATAATGCCTTCCCCGGCGCAAGCGGTGCGAGCGCCGATCAGCCTTTATGGGCTCCTGGTAACTGAAGCGGTGGCCGCTATGGATCTGAAAGACATCCAACCCGACGTTGATCCGCAGGAGACGCGCGAGTGGCTTGAGGCGCTCGATTCGGTGCTTGAGCGCGAGGGCCCCGCGCGCGCAAACTTCCTGCTCGGCCGGCTGGTCGAGAAAGTGCGCTTGAGCGGCGCCTACATTGCCTACAATGCCAACACGGCGTACATGAACACCATCCCGCTCTCGCAGGAGGAGCGCTCGCCGGGAGACGCGGAGCTTGAGAACAAGATCCGTTCGCTGGTGCGCTGGAACGCGATGGCGATGGTGGTGCACGCCAACAAGGAATCCTCGGAGCTCGGCGGGCATATTGCGAGCTTCGCCTCGGCGGCGACGCTCTACGACGTCGGCTTCAACCACTTCTTCCGCGCCTGGAACGACAGCTTCGGCGGCGATCTCGTCTATTTCCAGGGCCACTCCGCCCCCGGCATCTATGCGCGCGCCTATCTCGAGGGGCGCATCACCGAGGAACAGCTCGACAACTTCCGCCAGGAGGTCGGCGGCAAGGGGCTGTCCTCATACCCCCATCCCTGGCTGATGCCCGAGTTCTGGCAGTTCCCCACGGTGTCCATGGGGCTCGGCCCCATCATGGCGATCTATCAGGCGCGCTTCATGCGCTACCTCAAGGACCGCGGCATCGTCGAACCGCAGGGGCGCAAGGTGTGGTGTTTCTGCGGTGACGGCGAGATGGATGAGCCCGAGTCGCTGGGCGCGATCTCGCTCGCGGGACGCGAGCGGCTCGATAACCTGATCTTCGTGGTGAACTGCAACCTGCAGCGGCTCGACGGGCCGGTGCGTGGCAACGGCAAGATCATCCAGGAGCTCGAGGCGGCGTTCCGCGGCGCCGGCTGGAACGTGATCAAGGTCGTCTGGGGCTCGTACTGGGATCCCCTGTTCCTGCGCGACACCAAGGGGCTGCTGCTCAAGCGCATGGAAGAGTGCGTGGACGGCGAGTACCAGGCGTTCAAGTCGCACGACGGCGCCTACGTGCGCAAGCATTTCTTCGGCAAGTACCCGGAGCTGCTCGACATGGTCGCCAGCATGTCGGACGACGACATCTGGCGGCTGAACCGCGGCGGCCACGATCCCCACAAGCTCTATGCCGCGTACGCGGCCGCGATGAAGCACAAGGACCAGCCCACCGTGATCCTCGCGAAGACCGTGAAGGGCTACGGCATGGGCGAAGCGGGCGAGGGCCAGAACATCACCCACCAGCAGAAGAAGATGGGAACGTCCTCGATCAAGTCGTTCCGCGACCGCTTCAACGTGCCCATCTCCGACGACAAGCTCGAGGAGGTGCCGTTCTACCGGCCGCCCGGGGACAGCCCGGAGATGAAGTACCTGAGGGAGCGGATCGCCGCGATGGGCGGCAGCGTGCCGGCGCGGCGCAGGAAAGCGCAGCCGCTGGAAGTGCCGCCGCTCTCCGCGTTCGAGGCGCAGCTGAAGGGCACCGAGAGCCGCGAGATTTCCACCACCATGGCCTTCGTGCGCATCCTCAACACCATTATCCGCGACAGGAACCTCGGTAAGCTCGTGGTGCCGATCGTTCCGGACGAATCGCGCACCTTCGGCATGGAGGGCATGTTCCGCCAGCTCGGGATCTATTCGCACGTCGGCCAGCTCTACACGCCGCAGGACGCCGACCAGCTCATGTTCTACAAGGAGGACCGGCACGGCCAGATCCTGCAGGAGGGCATCTGCGAGGCGGGCGCGATGTGCTCGTGGATCGCGGCGGCGACTTCCTACAGCACGCACAGCCAGCCGATGATCCCGTTCTATATCTTCTATTCCATGTTTGGCTTCCAGCGCGTGGGCGATCTGGCGTGGGCCGCCGGCGACATGCGCGCGCGGGGATTCCTCATGGGCGGCACCGCCGGCCGCACGACCCTGAACGGCGAAGGCCTGCAGCATGAGGATGGCCACAGCCACGTGCTCGCCTCCGCCATTCCAAACTGCGTGTCGTACGACCCGGCTTTCGCCTACGAGCTCGCGGTCGTCATCCAGGACGGGCTGCGCCGGATGTACAAGGAGCAGGAGGATGTCTATTACTACATCACGGTGATGAACGAGAACTACGCGCACCCCCCGATGCCGGAAGGCGCCGAAAAGGGGATCCTGCGCGGAATGTACCTGTTCTCCGAAGGCAAGCCGAGGAAGAACCAGATCAAGGTGCAGCTGCTGGGCAGCGGCACCATCCTGCGCGAGGTGATCGCCGCCGCCGATCTGCTGGAAAAGGACTTCGGCATCCCGGCGGACATCTGGAGCGTCACCAGCTTCAACGAGCTGCGGCGCGACGGCCTCGAGACCACGCGCTGGAACCTGCTGCACCCCGAGACCGAGCCGCGTGCCTCCTACGTCGAGCAGTGCCTGAAGGGCCGCCCGGGCCCGGTGGTCGCTGCGACCGACTACATGAAGGTGTTCGCCGACCAGATCCGTGCGTTCCTGCCGAACCCGGCGCACTACCTCGTGCTCGGTACCGACGGCTTCGGCCGCTCGGACACCCGCAAGGCCCTGCGCCGCTTCTTCGAGGTGGACCGCAATCACATTGCGGTGGCGGCGCTGAAGGCGCTCGCCGACCAGGAGGCGCTGCCGCGGAGGAAGGTCGCCGAGGCCATCGGGAAGTACGGGGTGGACCCCGAAAAGCCCATTCCCACGAAGGTCTGAAAGGCAGGATTGAGGATTGAGCAATGAGGATTGAGTTGCCTCACAGCTGCGCCTCAAGACTCGCTCTCGATCTTCACTCAATCCTCAATCCTCGGTCCTCAGTCCTCGATCCTCGGAGTTGATCCAGGCATGGCCAATGTGATCGAAGTCAAGATCCCCGACATCGGCGGTTTCAAGGACGTGCCGGTGATCGAGGTGCTGGTGAAGCCGGGCGACAGGGTCAGCAAGGAAGATTCGCTGATCACGCTCGAGTCCGACAAGGCGACGATGGAAGTGCCTTCGCCCGCGGCCGGCGTGGTGAAGGAGCTCAAGCTCAAGGTCGGCGACAAGGTCTCCGAAGGCACGCTGGTGCTGATGCTCGAATCTTCAGGGGACAGCGCGGGCGCCGCGAAGCCGGCAACCCCCCCATCTCCCCCCCTTGCCAAGGGGGGGATCGAATCCCCTCCGTCTCCCCCCCTTGCCAAGGGGGGGATGGAAGGGGAGGTGGGCGAGGCCGGCTTCGTGCGCGCGCATGCGAGCCCTTCGGTGCGGCGCTTCGCGCGCGAGCTGGGCGTGGACCTCGCACGCGTGAAAGGCAGCGGCCCCAAGCAGCGCGTGCTCAGGGAGGATGTGCAAAGCTACGTCAAGGGCGAGCTCTCGCGCCCGCGCGGCGCGGAAGGCGGCCTGGGCCTGGGCATCCCGCCGTTGCCGCAGGTGGACTTCGCCAGGTTCGGGCCGGTGACCACGCAGCCGCTGTCGCGCATCCGGAAACTTTCGGGCACGAACCTGCACCGCAACTGGGTCGCCATCCCCCACGTCACGCAGCACGACGAGGCGGACATCACCGAGCTCGAGGAATTCCGCAAGATCCAGGTCGAGGAGGCGAAGAAGCAGGACATCCGCTTCACCATCCTGTGCTTCCTGCTCAAGGCCGTGGTGGTGGCGCTGAAGCAATTTCCGGAGTTCAATGCTTCGCTCTCCGCGGACGGCGAGAGCCTGGTGCTCAAGCGATATTTCCACATCGGCGTCGCGGTGGACACGCCGAACGGCCTGGTGGTGCCGGTGATCCGCGACGTGGACAAGAAGGGCCTGCTCGAGCTCGCAAGAGAGCTGGGCGAAGCGAGCGCGCGCATGCGGGCCGGGAAGATATCGCCCAACGACCTGCAGGGCGGCTGCTTCTCGATCTCGAGTCTGGGCGGGCTGGGCGGCTCGCACTTCACGCCGATCATCAACGCGCCGGAAGTCGCGATTCTCGGCGTGGGCAAATCGGTCATCAAGCCGGCGTGGACCGGCAGGGAGTTCGCCCCGCGCCTGATGCTGCCGCTGTCGGTGTCGTACGACCATCGCGTGATTGACGGGGCCCAGGGCGCGCGCTTCATCTCGTTCCTGAGCTCGGTGCTTTCCGACATCCGCCGCCTGGTACTCTAATGACGAGTGCAGAGTGATGAGTGCAGAATGAAAGGCGACAACGACATTTCGATGGCAGTCGCTCGAGTTCTTGCCGACGGGCCGTTCATTCTGCATTCTGCGCTCCGCATTCCGCACTAGATGGCAACCGCCCCCATCGGCGTCCTCGGCGGCACCTTCGACCCGGTCCACTATGGGCATCTGCGCCTCGCGCAGGAGCTCGGCGAGCTGCTGCGGCTGGACGAGGTACGCCTCGTCCCGAGCGGCACGCCGCCGCACCGCGGGGCGCCGGACGTTGCCGGGGAGCACCGCCTCGCGATGGCGCGCCTCGCGGCGCAGGGCAACGCAAGGCTCAAGGTGGAAGATCGTGAGGTGCGGCGCGCCGGCCCCGCCTACACCTTCGACACGCTCGAAGAGTTGCGCGCGGAAGCGGGCGGCACGCGACCGCTCGTGCTGCTCGTCGGCGCCGACGCTTTTCTCGAATTCGCGACCTGGCACCGCTGGCACGAGATCTTCGGGCTGGCGCACGTGGTGGTCGCGCACCGCCCCGGCTTTCCGGTCGGGCGCTGGAGCGAGCGCATGCCGCAGCCGCTCGCGCGCGAGTACTCGGCGCGCCTCATGCAGCAGCCGCTTGCCGTCCACCTCTCGCCCGCGGGTGGCGTCGTGGCGGCGGCGATCACCGCGCTCGACATCTCCGCGACCGCCATCCGTGACATGCTGCGCGCGGGAAGGAGCCCGCGTTATTTGCTCCCCGACTCGGTTCTCGACTATATTCAGACGCATCGATTGTATTCCTAGGGGGTCAATGAGACTGGACAGGCTGGTGAAAGCCGCGGTGGCGGCGCTGGAGGACATCAAAGGGCACGACATCGTGGTGCTCGACGTGAGGCGCATGACCTCGCTGTTCGACAAGATCATCATCGCGAGCGCCGACTCGAACCGCCAGAGCAAGGCGCTTTCCGACAACGTCCAGGAGAAATTGAAGGCGCTCGGTGCGCGTATCCGCGGCGTGGAGGGCGAGCAGGCCGGAGAGTGGGTCCTGGTGGACCTCGGCCCGGTCGTTGTCCATATCATGCAGCCCGCGATCCGCCAGTACTACAACCTCGAAGAGCTGTGGGCACCGCCCCCGCGCGCGCGCCGCCGCCGCGCGCGCGCGGCCGCCCCCTGACGGCGGCATCCGGTCGTGAAACTCATCGTAGTCGCGGTCGGCCATCGCATGCCGGCCTGGATGGACGCCGGCTTCGCCGAGTACGCCGCCCGCATGCCGCGCGAAGCGCGCATCGAGCTGAAGACGCTCAAGCCCGCGCCGCGCGGGGGTGGAGCGAGGCGCGCGCTCGAAGCGGAGGGCGGTTGCATTCTCGCCGCGCTGCCGGCGGGCTGCCTGCGGGTCGCGCTTGACGAGCGCGGGACTCTCATCGGCACAGCGGAGCTCGCGCGCCGGATGGCGCGCTGGCGCGAGAGCGGTCGCGACGTAGCGTTCGCGATCGGCAGCGCCGATGGGCTCGCGGCGGGCGTGAAGCGGGCGGCGGACTTCGTGTGGTCGCTCTCGCCGCTCACGCTGCCGCACGGGCTCGCGCGCGTGCTGCTCGCCGAGCAGCTTTATCGGGCGGTCTCGATCCTGCACAATCACCCCTACCACAGGGAGTGAGAACCAGGATTGAGCTATTTGGATTGGGGATTGAGCGCCGGCTGGTCCGCGCTTTCCCTCGATCTTCCGCCCTCAGTCCTCGATCCTAGTATGGCCCTCAGCGACAAGCGCATCTATCTCGCCTCGCGCAGCCCGCGCCGCAGGGATCTGCTCAAGCAGATCGGCGTGCCGTTCGAGCTGCTGCTGCTGCGGGAGGACCTGCGGCGGGGCGCGGACGTGGACGAGACGCCGCTGCCGGACGAGTCGCCCGGGGTGTACGTTCTGCGCATCGCCGCCGAGAAGGCGCGGATGGCCGCGCGCCAGATCGCGCAGCGCGGGTTGCCGCAGAAGCCGGTGCTGGCCGCGGATACCGCCGTCGTGTTCGACGACCAGGTCATCGGCAAGCCGGAAAACGCCGAGCACGCGGCGCGCATCCTGCGCGCCCTGTCGGGCCGTGAGCACCAGGTGCTCACGGCGGTGGCAATCGTGCTGAGGGAGCAGATCGAGACGCAGATCTCGGTTTCGAGCGTCTGGTTCCGCGAGCTCTCCGAGGCCGAGGTCCGGCGTTATTGCGCCGGCGGTGAGCCCATGGACAAGGCCGGCGCCTATGCCATCCAGGGCCGCGCCGGGGCGTTCGTCACGCGGATCGCGGGAAGCTATTCGGGTATCATGGGATTGCCGCTGGCGGAAACCGTCGAGCTGCTCGCGCGATTCGACATTTCGTTGTTGTGAGATTCCCGTGGCCGTGACCGAGGAAATCCTGATCAATGTGACTCCGCAGGAGACGCGGGTTGCCGTGATCGAGCAAGGCGTGACCCAGGAAGTGCACGTCGAGCGCGCTTCCGCCCGGGGGCTGGTCGGGAACATCACCATGGGGCGCGTGATCCGCGTGCTGCCTGGCATGCAGTCGGCGTTCGTGGACATCGGCGGCGAGCGCGCGGCGTTCCTGCACGTGGCCGATATCCGGGGCCACCGCCACAACGACGAGGCCGCAACCCCGATCGAGAAGCTGATTGCCGAAGGCCAGAATTTGATGGTGCAGGTGGTGAAGGACCCGATCGGCACCAAGGGCGCGCGGCTCTCCACCCAGGTCTCGATCGCCGGGCGCTTCCTGGTCTATCTGCCGCAGGAATCGCACATCGGCATCTCGCAGCGCATCGAGGACGAGGAGGAGCGCGCGCACCTGCGCGAGAAGCTCCGGCAGCTGCTGCCGCCGGAGGAGAAGGGCGGCTTCATCATCCGTACCATGGCGGAGGCCGCTTCCGACCGCGAGCTCAAGTCCGACATTGATTACCTGCGGCGGCTGTGGGGGGGTATCCGGGACAAGGCCGCCAGCGCCGCGCCGCTCACGCCGCTCTACCAGGACCTCGATCTGAGCCTGCGCGTGCTGCGCGATTTCGTGCACGAGGAGACGGTGCGCATCCTGGTGGACTCGCGCGAGGCCTGCCAGAAGATGCTCGAGTTCGGCCAGGACTTCACGCCCAACGTCGCCGAGCGCGTCGCGCACTACCTGGGCGAGCGGCCGCTGTTCGACCTCTACGGCGTCGAGGACGAGATCGAGAAGGCCCTTGCCCGGCGCGTCGAGTTGAAGAGCGGCGGCTACCTCATCATTGACCAGACCGAGGCGCTCACCACGGTGGACGTCAACACCGGCGGCTTCGTGAACGGGCGCAGCTTTGACGACACCATCTTCAAGACCAACCTGGAGGCGGCTCAGGTGATCGCGCGCCAGCTGCGGCTGCGCAACCTCGGCGGCATCATCATCGTTGACTTCATCGACATGGACACCGAGGAGCACAGGAACGCGGTTCTGAACGAGTTCCGCAAGGCGCTTGCGCGCGACCGCACGCGCATGACGGTGAACGGCTTCACCCAGTTGGGCCTCGTGGAGATGACGCGCAAGCGCACGCGGGAATCGCTCGCCCAGGTGCTGTGCGAGGCGTGCCCGGTCTGCGAGGGGCGGGGGCGGCTCAAAACCGCACAGACGGTGTGCTACGCGGTCCTGCGCGAGCTGCTGCGCGAGGCCCGCCAGTTCAACGCGCGCGAGTTCCGCATCCTCGCCTCGCAGCAGGTGATCGACCTGTTCCTCGACGAGGAATCGCAGTCGCTCGCCGCACTCTCCGACTTCATCGGCAAGCCCGTGTCGCTGCAGGTCGAAACCGTCTATAACCAGGAGCAGTTCGACATCATTCTCATGTAGGGCGTGATGAATGATGGGTGGTGAGCGACGTGTCGCTTCGCATTCACCCGATTTTCCCCAGCTTGATCACGAGTTCCGGGCCGCCGGCGATCTCCACCACCTTGCGCCGCCCGCTCGCGCCGTGACGGATCGCGATGCCCGACCGGGCGACGCCCAGTCGCTCCGCCAGAAACTCGACGAGCGTGGCGTTGGCGCGATTATCCGCCGCCGGCGCGGCGATTCTTACCTTGAGTGCCGCGCCGTGCAGGCCGGCGGTTTCGCTGCTGCGGGCGCCGGGCTGGACGTGGAGCGTGAGAATAACGCAGCGTCGCGCAGCGTCGTAACGGTACCAGCCTGAATTCATGGAAAAAGGGTGAGCGGTAAGCAGTGAGCGGTGAGCGGTGAACAGAAAACCCTTAAATGCAAGGCGTTGTCTGCGCTTGACCCTTGCTGTTTACTGCTCACGGTTAGCGGTTAGAGCAGCCGCGCGACCGAGGCCTCGAGATAGGCGACCGGCAGCATCAGCAGCAGCTGGATGACGATGACCGCGAACAGCGGCGAGAGGTCCACGTTGCCGACCGGCGGCACCCGCCGCTGGAACCAGCGCAGGAATGGGCGCGTCAGGCTGTTCAGGAGCGGCATCACCGGGCTGTAGGGGTTGATCCATGTCAGTACCGCCTGCACGATCACCGCGACCATCACGATGTAAAGACTGATCTTTACCAGCATGATCCCCGCCAGCAGGGCCATGGCGGCGAACGCGAGCCCCGCCTGGGGCCTCATCTGGTAGCCGCGGAGATAAAGCACGAAAAAGAGCTCGACGAGCTGCACCACCCAGGCGAGCGCGAGCGTGGCGAGGTCGAGTCCCCACAGGCCGGGGATGACGCGCCGGGCGGGGCGCACCATGAAGTCGGTGAGCGCGTGCAGAAAATCTGAGAGCGGGTTGCGGTAGGGCGCGCGCGCCCATTGCAGGTAGAAGCGCAACAGCAGCGCCACCGTGAACAGGCCGAACGCGGTGTTGACGAGAAAGATCAGCGCGTCTGTGATCATCAGTTCTTGGTCCCATCAGCGCCGTTCAGCATATCCCGGGCCTGGATGACTCCCCGCAAGTGAGTGACCAGTCACTGGTCATTGCCAAACTCGTCACCCATCGCGCGCGCGCGCTCGGCGGCTGCGCGCACCGCGTGCACGATGGCCTCCTTGACGCGGCCCTCCTCCAGGGATTTCAGCGCACGCTCGGTGGTGCCGCCCCTGGAGGTGACGCGCTCACGCAGCCGGGAGGGCGGCTCCGCCCCCTGCACGGCGAGCTTCACCGCGCCGGCGAAGGTTTCGAGCGCAAGCCTGCGTGCGGCCTCGGCGGAGAGTCCCAGTTCCCTTGCCGCCTGTTCGAGCGCCTCGATGAAGTAGAAGACGTAGGCGGGCCCGCTGCCCGAGACCGCCGTGACGGCGTCCAGGTCCTCCTCGCGCTCGACCCACACGACCGCGCCCACCGCACCGAGGATTTTTTCCACAGCAGCGCGGTCGGCGGCGCCCACCGCGCGGGGGGCGTACAGCCCGGAAATGCCGGCGAGCGCGAGGGCCGGCGTGTTGGGCATGACGCGCACGATGCGCTGGTGGCCGTCCAGCCAGCGCGCGAGGTCCTTCAGCCGGATGCCGGCGGCGATGGAGATGACGAGCTGCGCGCCGGGCAGGGGCTTCAGCGCCTGCGCGGCTTCCCGCACCTGCTGCGGCTTGACCGCCAGCACGATGCAGTCCGCCTTCGCCACATCGGCGCCGGGCGCCGCGGCGGTTTTCACCTTGAGCTCGCGCTCGAGACGCTCGCGCGCGGGCGCGGCGACTTCGACCACTCGAATCGCCCCGGCCTTCCAGCCCTGCTTGAGGAGCCCCCCGATCATGGCGCTCGCCATGTTCCCGCCGCCAATGAAGATAATATTCATAAAGCCTATTTAACCGCCAAGATGGCAAGACGCCAAGCAAAATGATTATTGCTGTTCCCTGGCGTTTTTCTTACGGGGGCCGAAGATGGCCGTCCCGACGCGCACCATGGTCGCGCCTTCGGCGATCGCCGCCTCGAGATCGTCCGACATGCCCATGGACAGCATGTCGAGCGCGTAACCGCGCGCAACAAGCCCCTCCTTCAGCTCGCGCAGCAGCGCGAACCGCCGCCGCCGCAGCCGCTCGTCCGGCATCGGCTCCGGTATCGCCATCAGCCCGCGCAACTTCAGGCGCGGCAGCCGTGAGATCGCCTCCGCAAGTCCGGCTTCCTCGCCCGGCGCGATGCCGCTCTTGCTCGCTTCACCGCTCACGTTGACCTGGATGCAGACGTTGAGCGGCGGCAGCTCCGCCGGCCGCGCGTCGTTCAGCCGCGCCGCGATTTTCCTGCGCTCCACGCTGTGCACCCACTGGAAATGCCCGGCGATAAGGCGCGTCTTGTTGCTCTGGATCGGGCCGATGAAGTGCCACTCCAAAGGGAGGAGCAGGGGCCCACTCCCCTCATTCCCGCCCTTCTCCCGGGAGGAGAAGGGAGGCTCGAGCTTCGTGATTTTTTCCACGGCTTCCTGCGCTTGGTTCTCGCCGAAAGCCCTCTGGCCGGCGGCGTACGCCTCCGCGATGCGTTCCGCCGGAAAGGTCTTGCTCACCGCCACCAGAACAACGTCATCGGCGCGCCGTCCGGCGGCCTGCGCAGCGCGCGCGATGCGCGCGCGAACGGCTTGCAAGTTGGCGGCGATTGTGGTCATAATTTCCCGGGGGTCGAGAGGGGCATCAGGCGCAGAATCAAAGGCTTGCCAATTACTCCTCGCGCGCGATCAGTTTACCTTTCCCGGGAAATTATAAATGGATATCTCCGAGTTGCTGGCGTTTGTCGTCAAGAACAAGGCCTCCGACCTCCACCTCTCGGCCGGTCTCCCGCCGATGATCCGGGTGCACGGAGACGTGCGGCGCATCAACCTGCCCGCCATGGAGCACAAGGACGTGCACGCGATGGTCTATGACATCATGAACGACGGGCAGCGCAAGTTCTACGAGGAGAATCTCGAATGCGACTTCTCGTTTGCGATTCCGAACCTCGCGCGCTTCCGCGTGAACGCCTTCGTGCAGCAGCGCGGAGCGGGCGCGGTGTTCCGGACCATTCCTTCGAAGGTGCTGACGCTCGAGGACCTCAAGTGCCCGGCGGTGTTCAAGGACATCGCCGACGAGCCGCGCGGGATCGTGCTGGTGACCGGCCCGACGGGATCGGGCAAGTCCACGACGCTCGCGGCGATGGTCAACCACATCAACGAGGAGGAGCACGGCCACATCCTCACGGTCGAGGACCCCATCGAGTTCGTGCACGAGTCGAAGAAGTGCCTGATCAACCAGCGCGAGGTCGGCCCGCACACGCTCTCGTTCGCCAATGCGCTGCGCTCGGCGCTGCGCGAGGACCCGGACGTGATCCTGGTGGGCGAGATGCGCGACCTCGAGACCATCCGGCTCGCGCTGACCGCGGCCGAGACCGGCCACCTGGTGTTCGGCACGCTGCACACCAGCTCTGCCGCGAAGACCATTGACCGCATCGTTGACGTGTTCCCGGCCGAGGAAAAGGAAATGGTGCGCGCGATGCTCTCGGAGTCGCTGCGCTCGGTGATCTCGCAGACGCTGCTCAAGACCAAGGACGGCAGCGGGCGGGTGGCGGCGCACGAGATCATGCGCGGCACGCCGGCGATCCGGAACCTCATCCGCGAGAACAAGATCGCGCAGATGTATTCCGCGATCCAGACCGGCCAGTCCTACGGCATGCAGACCCTCGACCAGAACCTGCAGGACCTGGTGAGGCGCAACGTCGTGACCACCGACGAAGCGCGCGCGAGGGCGGCGAACAAGGACAACTTCAAGTAAATCTGTCCGCGGCGGCCAGGCGGACGCGGAATCCGGATTTCGAGGAGCGGCACATGGAAAGAGACCAGGCAGTCAGGTTCATGCACGATTTGCTGAAGGCGATGGTGGCGAAGAAGGCCTCCGACCTGTTCATCACCTCCGGCTTCCCGCCGGCGATCAAGCTCGACGGCAAGATGACGCCGGTCGCCAACCAGCCGCTCACGCCGCAGCACACGGCGGAGCTCACCCGCGCCATGATGAACGACAAGCAGGCGCAGGAGTTCGAGGCGACCAAGGAGTGCAACTTCGCCATCAGCCCGGGCGGCATCGGTCGCTTCCGGGTGAATGCTTTCGTGCAGCAGGGCCGGATCGGCATGGTGCTGCGGACCATCACCACCACGATCCCGAAGTTCGAGGACCTGAATCTCCCCCCGGTGCTGAAGGACGTCGTAATGACCAAGCGCGGGCTCATCATCATGGTGGGCGGCACCGGCTCGGGGAAATCCACCTCGCTCGCGGCGATGATCGGCTATCGCAACGAGAACAGCTACGGCCACATCATCACCATCGAGGACCCGGTGGAGTACACGCACGATCACAAGAACTGCGTGGTCACCCAGCGCGAAGTGGGGGTGGACACGGAGAACTGGTTTTCCGCGCTGAAGAACACCCTGCGCCAGGCGCCGGACGTGATCCTGATCGGCGAGATCCGCGACCGCGAGACCATGGACTACGCGATCGCGTTCGCAGAAACCGGACACCTGTGCATGGCGACGCTGCACGCCAACAGCTCCAACCAGGCGCTCGACCGCATCATCAACTTCTTCCCGCAGGAGCGCAAGACGCAGCTGCTGATGGACCTTTCGCTCAACATCCGCGCACTGGTTTCGCAGCGCCTGATCCCGAAGAGGGACGGCAAGGGCCGGGTGGCGGCGGTCGAGATTCTGCTCAACTCGCCGCTGATCCAGGACCTGATCTTCAAGGGTGAGGTGCACGAGATCAAGGGCATCATGGCCAAGTCGCGCGAGCTCGGCATGCAGACCTTCGACCAGCACCTGTTTGAGCTCTACGAGCAGGGGCTGATCAGCTACGAGGACGCGCTGAGAAACGCCGACTCGGTGAACGAGCTGCGCCTCATGATCAAGCTCCACGGCAAGGAAGCGAAGGAGAAGGACCTCACGACCAGCATCGAGCACCTCAACATCGTCTGACCCCGGACGCTACGCGCCGGGTCAGATGCGCCGAATCGAACGGACGACGGGCTGCCTCTTCAGTTCTTGCCTAACTCCAGGCGCATCGCGTCGGCAGCCGCGGTGATTCGCCTGGTCGCATCCCCGGAAACCGGGGCCCCTGCTTCCCGGCTCACACCGCCCGCCTTTTCATTCGGCGCGACGCACAGAGGGGACGTCGAACGAGCATCCGGCGTCCCCTTTCTCATCAGGGCGTCCGACAATATGAGTTCCCCTCCTGCCGGAGGAGGGGTGGCGCGAAGCGACGGGGTGGTGGGAGGCCCCTTCGCCCCGTGAGGCACCCCCGGCCATGATTCCCTTTGACCTCCCGACCTTCCTCATCGCCGCCGCCACCGTCGGCACGGCGTACGTCGTGTTCGGCATCTCGGCCTTCGGCGCGGCGCTGTTCACGGTGCCGATCCTGTCGCATTTCCTGCCGCTCGACTTCGTGCTGCCCATGGTCGCGCTGATCGACACGTCGGCGGCGCTCGCCCTCGGCGTGCGCTTCTCGCGCGAGGCGGACTGGGGCGAGATCAAATGGATGGTGCCGCTCTCGCTCGCCGGCGCGGTGGCCGGGGTGACGCTGCTGGTGAGCCTGCCGCGGCAGGCGACGATCGCGGGCATCGGCACGTTCCTGGTCGCCTACGGCCTCTACGCGCTGCTGCGGGGCGAAGCGGTGCGGCGGGTGAGCCGGCTGTGGGCCCCGGCCGCGGGATTCGTCGGCGGCGCTTTCGGCACGCTGTTCGGCGTGGGCGCGCCGCCCTACGCGATCTACCTCTCGCACCGCCTGCCGGACAAGCTCGCCTTTCGCGCGACCCTGTCCAACATGGTGATCTTCTCGGTGTCGATCCGGGTGCTCGTGTTTGCCGCAAGCGGGCTCATGCTCGCCGACCGCATCGCTGGCTTTGTGCTGCTGGTGCCGTTCGCTCTCGGCGGCTTGTGGTTCGGCAACCGCATCCACGGGCGCATCTCGCGCGCGGGGCTGCTGCGCGTCGTCAGCGTCCTGCTGCTGCTGATCGGCCTCTCGCTGCTCGCGCGCTCGCTCGCGGGCGGCTAACCCCCTCCCTTACCCTCCCCCTTGATAAGGGGGAGGGATGGGGTGGGGGTCAGGTGCCCTGGCGCGGCTGGCCGCCGCCGGGTTTCGGCGGATAGCGCAGCGGTGTCGTGACCGCCGAGGCGTCCATCTTGCCGAGGCGCACCAGCCGCGCCTCGATCGCGGCGCGCGAGCGGTTGTGGGCACGGGCGAGATCATCCACCGCCCTGCCCGAGTCGAACGCCGCCGCGAGGCGGCTCTCCTCCTCGGGGCTCCAGCGCGAGCCCGATCCGCCCTGCGGCAGGGGAGGCTTTTGCGCGGCAGCGGGGGTGGACACCGCCGTGGGGCCGCCCTCGACCGCGCGCAGCGCCTCGAACAGCGCGCGCACGCTGTCGGGATGCTGGTACGGGCTGTCGGCGGCAAACTTCTCGCCGGTTGCCGGGTGAACGCCGTTCGCGAGGGCGTTCAAGATCCTCAACGTCTGTTGCTTGTCCATGGCTTCCCTCCTGTGTTGGTATGGCGGACGCATGAGCGCACCGCGTGCTCGCTCCAACGCGGTGGCGGGCACGCCGGTTGACGCCGTCGTCAAACTCTCACTGCCGAGGACGCGCCCAGGACCACTTCAACACCTCGACGCAAAGGCGCAAAGCCGCAAAGAAAAGCGAAAATGAAAGCGGAACCACACGCAGAGGACACGGCGGGAAGACCGAAATTGAACCGCCGAGACGCCGGGAGAAGCAAGACGATGATTGAACCGCCAAGGCCGCCAGGCGCGCCAAGTGCCGTTAAATCCGGATGCTGTGCGCCGGTTTGGGCGCGCCGGAAGGCTGAGCAGGTGCCCGCTTGCGGGTGCGACCCTGGAGGCGCGCATGGCGGCCGACGCGTACAGCTCAGCTTCCGTGATGACCGTTCGGAGGCCGCGCGCGTTCGAACGGACGAGCGATCGCCGTTCAACGCGCGGGCGTCACTCCGGCACGCCCGTCCCTGCCAGGCAACAGGAAGCGATTGACGGCTTGGACGCGGTATTCCGCCGCGACATCCCGCGCGGGCGGCGGCTGGCCAGTGCCGCCGGAGTCGAGCGGGCTCTTCACGCCGCGGCCGCCCTTGTTCAGTACGTGGGTGTAGATCATCGTGGTGCTGACATCTTTGTGGCCGAGCAGTTCCTGCACCGTCCTGATGTCGTACCCGCCTTCGAGAAGGTGCGTGGCGAACGAGTGGCGACTATGCCGA
>DAIDBG010000136.1 GCA_027310225.1 bacterium
GACGAAGCCCATGCACGGCGGGCACGCGGCGGAAGCGGGCGCGCTGGCGGCGCTGGCGGCGGCGCACGGCGTCACCGGCGTGGCCGACATGCTGGAGGGCGAAGTCGGCTTCGGCGCCGCCACGAGCACCGGCCCCGACTGGTCGAAAGCGACGCGCGGCCTCGGCACCGACTATCACATCACACGCGTCACCTTCAAGAATCACGGCTGCTGCGGCCACAACTTTGCAGCGCTTGACGCCGCGCTCGCGCTGAAGCACCGGCACTCGCTCACGCACAAGGACATCCGCAGAGTGCATGTCGCGACCTATCAGGGCGGGCTCGACATCGTGAACAACCTGAATCCCGAAGGCGAGTACCAGGCGAAGTTCAGCCTCCAGTACACCGTCGCGCACGCCCTGGTGCACGGGAGCGTGCGGCTGAATGCCTTCCTGCCGCAGCGGCTCGCCGACCCGGACGTGCGCTCGCTCATGCAGAAAATCGAGTGCAGCGCCGACCCCGAGCTCTCCGCCGCCTTTCCGCGCCAGCGCGCGGCCCGGGTCGAGATCGAAACGCTCGACGGCCGCAAGCTCACGCACTTTCAGCCCACGCGCAAGGGCGATCCGGAAATGCCGCTCACCGATGAGGAGCTCGACGAGAAGTTCCTCGAGCTCGCGGCGCCGGTGCTGGGCGAGGCCGGCGCGCGCGCGCTGCTCGATCGGTTATGGAAGCTCGATACGCTCGGGAGCGTGGATTTCGAGCACGCGGCGCCGGCACCGGTGCACGCCGCACAATGACGGTGACGGGTGACGAAGTGGTGCAGTGACGAGGCGCCCCTCGACTCACCCATTTCCCGCTTGGGGAGGAGCAGGCCATGAGAAAACTGTTTACGGCGGCCGCATTGCTGCTCGCCGCCGTTTCCGCGGCGGCGCAAAACTACCCGACGCGCCCGATCCGGCTGATCGTGCCGTACGCGCCGGGCGGCAACGTGGACATCACGGCGCGCATGATCGGTCCCGCCATGGGCGAGTTCCTCGGGCAGGGCATCGTGGTGGACAACCGCGCGGGCGGCGGCGGCACGACTGGCGCCAACCTGGCCGCGAAGGCGGCCCCGGACGGTTACACCCTGCTCATGGGCTCGAGCGGCCCGCTCTCCATCAACCCCATCGTCGTCCCGAACCTCCCCTACGACCCGGTGAAGGACTACGCGCCCGTCTCGCGCGTGCACGTCGTGCCGCTTGTGGTGCTGGCGAGCCAGAAATCGGGCATCGGCTCGGTGAAGGAGATGATCGAGCGCGCGCGAGCGAATCCCGGAAAGCTCACGGTGGCCTCCGCCGGCGTCGGCACCACCAACCATTTCGGCATCGAGCTCTTCAGCGCCATGGCCGGGGTGAAGGTGCTGCACGTGCCTTACAAAGGCAGCGGCCCGGCGTTGACCGAGTTGCTGGGCGGCCAGGTGGCCACCATGTTCGACCAGTTGAGTTCCTCCATCGGCTACATCCGCGACGGGCGGTTGAAGGCGCTCGCCGTCGCGAGCGCGAAACGCTCTTCCATGCTGCCTGGCGTCCCGACGCTCGACGAATCGGGGCTGCGCGGCTACGAAGCCTCGACTTTCATCGGCGTGCTCGCCCCGGCCGGCACGCCCAAGCCGGTGATCGCCCGGCTCAACGCCGCGGTGCGCAAGGTGATGGAGACGCCGGTGGTCGTGGAGAAGCTGCGCGGCCTCGGCACCGAGCCGGGCTCGAGCTCGCCCGAGGAATTCCGAAAGACGATCAGCGACGAGCTCGCCAAGTGGCGCGCCGTCGCAAAGCGCGCTGGCCTCAAGTTCGACTAAACCGCCAACTTCTCACCGCAGAGGACGCCGAGGGAGCAGAGGAAAAATAGGAAGAACAATTGAACCGCCAAGACGCCGAGCAAGGCGCACAATAAAGAATGGAAAAAGCAAGGTTGCTGAATCCTGAATCCTGCTTTTTGAACCGCCAAGGCCGCCAAGAACGCCAAGAAAAATGCGGATGTCCTGAGCTGTAGGGCTCGGCATTCATCCGTAATTTCAATTTACGGTTTTTCTCTGTGTCTCTGCGGTTCATTTTCTGATTTTGTCGGCGTCCATCGGCGTTCATCGGCGGTTCGTATTCAGTCAGCGCCGCAGGTGCTCAATCCCCAGTTCCTGCCACAACCAGCGCGCGTCGTAGCCCACCCCGGTGTCCCTGGCGCGCCGCGCCTCGCGGTTTTCCAGTTCCTTGAGGAGCGCGGCCAACTGCTCGCGTCCTTCGAAGTCGCGTGCCGCCTCGCGCGGTGACTTGCCGCCGAGTGCGGGTATTTTTTCGTCCATCCATCCGCGGTAATGGGAATCCAGATAGCGCTGCGTGACCGCGCGCTCCACTCGCTTGGGCACCGCGCGCCGGGGCGACGCCGGCGCGTCCCGCTTCTCCGCCATGGCGTCTTCCACGGACTTGATCGCGACTTCGGGTTCGCCAATCAGCCCGGCGAGCAGCGGCTCGATGAATGCGCGGGCGCTTTCGAGACGACGGCGCGAATTAACCGACAACTCGAGCTGTTTCCCCGAAAGCGCCACGTTCGCGAGCACCACGCGCCCGGTATCACCATCGGGATGGGTGTCGAGCGCATAGCCTTCCCCGGCTGAGGATGCGCGGGAGGGATGCTCCGAGGCTTTCGCCACCCAGTCCCAGCTCGCCGGGCGCGCGCCCGTGCGCTGCAAGCCAGGCCCGGCATCGAGGCGGGCGATGACATCTCTTCTTTCCCCGGATGTGAGCGCATAGCGGGCTTCCACGAATTCGTACGGATCGCCGTCGCGGTTGATGAGCTTCGGGAGCGGGCGGTGCAGGCTTGCCAGGATCTGGGCGATGCGCAGGCCGCCGAGCTTCGGGGCAGCTTCGCGCATCACGTTGGCCACCTCGCCGTGGAACGCCTCCGCTGGCACGCCGGCTTTTTCAGCGAGCTCGTGCAGCAGGGCCTTCAACCCGTCGGTCAGCGTCTTGCAGCCGTCGCGAGTGAGCGGGAACACGCCTCCGGTAAATACGCGTTTTCCCCCGTGCTCGATGACGCGGGCCGCGAGCCTATCCCATTGCACGATCTGCCGCGAGCCGCTGACTTCGATCACTTCAATCGGTTCTCCGCCGGTCAGCAGGTCGCGAATCGTGACGCCGTGCCCGGGCTGCACCGCAACGGCTTCGTATATGCCCGGGGCCGAATCGCGCAGCGCCTCGAGGTAGCTTTTCGCGAGCGGCGGCAGGCGGAAGCTGCGCTTCCTCAGGAAGTCGGCAACGAGGTTCTGCGGCGGATCATCATAGCGGCGGGTGCACAGGTCCTCGAGCGCGGCGCCGTAAACCGGTCCCGTGAACTCCCCGAGCGCCTCCCACGCCTCTTCCGGGTCGAGCCCGGCCTGCTCCGCGACCGGCAGAAAATGCTCTTCAAGCACATCGCTCAGGCGCCCGGACCACAGCGCGTTATCGCCGATCCAGGCGGTCAGTTCACGGATCGCGAGCGAGCTGAATTCTGCGAACGGGGGGCGGGTCACGGGGTATCTTCCTTCAGGGCATCAACAGGGAACGTGAAGCGCACGATTGGCTTACGCCCGAGCGCGGAGCCAGGAGAGGACCTGTTCCGCGTTTTGATCGGGCGGGAACACCGGGTAGAAAACGTGCTCGATTGCGCCGTCGCGCGCAATCAGCGTGAGCCGCCTGATCAGCGTCATGCCGGCGACTTCGAAGGTCGGCAGCTTGAGCGCGCGGGCAAATTCAAGCTTTTCGTCCGAGAGCAGCTCGAAGGGCAGGTGCAGCCGCGCGACTGCTTCCTGCTGGTAGGCGGTGTCCTGGGTGCTCACCCCGAACACGTGCGCCGCGCCGGCGTGCTTCAACTCCTCGAAATGATCGCGGAAGGCGCACGACTGCGGGGTGCAGCCGCGCGCACCGGGAATTTCGTTCCACCCCGCCGGCAGCTCCCGGTCGGGGCGGCCCGTGCGCGGGTAGCAGAAGACGACCGTCCTTCCTCGGAGCCGCGAGAGGTCCACGCTCCGGCCCGCGGTGGAGGCGAGCGCGAGCCGGGGGAGCCTCGAGCCGGCGAGGTGATCGCACGCGCCGTCGTCCTGCGGGACCGGCAGGCCCGGCGGCAGCTCGTAGAGGTTGTCGCCGCGCATGTTTAAACATTCTAGAGCAGCCTGCCGGGCTTAGATAGCCGACAGGCTGCTGAGGAGTTGGCCGGGACAAAGTCCGGCCAACTCCTGGGGCTTCGAGGATTTTCCCACAGGAGGTATCATGCGACTCAACGCTACCGCATTGCTTCGTGTTTGCCAGGGCCCGTGCGTCGAAATGATTTTTCAGCCGTCAAGCCGAGGAGGGGATACATGAAAACCTGCCGTTCCGCTTTCGGGGTTGTTTCCATTTTTGCCGTGGCGCTGGGATGGGTTGCCCCGATGGCGCCATTGCAGGCCGCTGAGTACCCGACCCGGCCGATTCGACTCATCATCCCGGCCGCGCCGGGCGGCACCACCGACGGGCTGGGGCGCATATTCGGTGCGCGCCTGAGCGAGGTGTTCGGCCAGCAGGTGGTGGTGGACAACCGCCCCAGCGCCTCCGGCATTCTCGCGGCCGAGATCACCAGGGCCGCGGCGCCGGACGGCTACACGATCTTCTTGCCGTACACCCAGCACACGGTGAACGCGGCGCTCATCAAGAAGCTGCCCTACCATCCGGTGAACGACTTCACGCCGATTACGCAGCTGACCGAGGCGGGACTGTTGCTGGTCATCAATCCTTCTTCGCCGCCCCGGAACCTCAAGGAGTTCCTGGACTGGACGCGCAACTTCAAGGGCGCGCTTAACTTCGGCTCGGCGGGTATCGGCAGCGGCGGGCACCTCGCGGGCGAGCTTTACAACATCATGGCGGGCGTGAAGGCGCAGCATATCCCGTACAAGGGCACGGGGCCGGCGCTGATTGACCTGATGGGCGGGCAGTTCCAGTATAACTTTGCCGGGTTGCTGGGCGCGCTGCCGCTTGCGCGTTCCGGCAAGCTGAGGGCGATCGCGGTCACGACGCCCAAGCGCATTCCCGGGCTGGACGACATTCCCGCGATGGCGGAAGTCCTGCCGGGATTCTCGGTGGTGGGCTGGTACGGCATCATGGCGCCGCCCCGGCTGCCCAAGCCGCTGGTGACGAGGCTGCATACCGAGCTCGTCAAGATCCTGCGCGAGCCGGAGACGGACAAGCGCATCCGGGCGGCGGGCGGCACGCCGGTGGGCAACTCGCCGGAAGAGTTCCGCCAGTTCCTGCTCGCCGACATGGCGAAATGGGCGGACGTGGTGAAAAAGAGCGGAGCGAAGGTTGAATGAGTGAAGCGCTCTACTTGACGAGCAGATTGACGAGAATCTGCTGATAGATCTTCGGCAACTGCTCGATCTCGCCGAGCGCGATGCCCTCGTTCACCTTGTGGATGGTGGCGTTGGTGGGCCCGAATTCCACCACCTGCGGGCAGATATCGGCGATGAAGCGGCCATCGGAGGTGCCCCCGGCGGTGGAGAGCTTCGTGTCGATGCCGGTGACGGTCTTGATGGCGCGCCCGACGGCGTCCACGAGATCGCCCTTTTTCGTGAGATAAGGCCGCCCGTCGTAGCGCCACTCGAGGTCGTACTCGACGCCGTGGCGGTCGAGGATGCCGACGACGCGCGTCTGCAGCGACTCCAGCGTGCTCGCGGTGGAGAAGCGGAAGTTGAACTTCACGTGCACCTCGCCGGGAATCACGTTGTTGGCGCCGGTGCCGGCGTTGATGTTGGAAACCTGCCAGGTGGTCGGCGGAAAGTACTCGTTGCCCTCGTCCCATTGCGTTTGCGCGAGTTCCGCCAGCGCCGCGGACACCTCGTGCACGGGGTTGCGCGCGAGGTGCGGGTAGGCGACGTGCCCCTGCACGCCCTTGACGACCAGGTTGCCGGAGAGCGAGCCGCGCCGCCCGTTCTTGATCATGTCGCCGAGCCGGCTGACCGAGGTCGGCTCGCCAACGATGCAGTAGTCAATTTTCTCCCCGCGCGCCTTGAGCGCCTCGACCACCCGCACCGTGCCGTCCGCCGCCAGCCCCTCCTCGTCGGAGGTGAACAGCACCGCGATCGAGCCGGCGTGATCCGGGTGCGCGGCGACGAAACGCCCGATCGCCGCGACGAACGCCGCGAGCGAGGCTTTCATGTCGGAGGCGCCGCGGCCGTAGAGCACGCCGTCGCGGACGGTCGGCGTGAAGGGGTCGGACGCCCAGTGCTCGAGCGGGCCGGTCGGCACGATGTCGGTGTGGCCGGCAAAGCACAGCACGGGCGCAGCCACGCCGCGGCGGGCCCACAGGTTCTCCACGCCATTGGCGTTGATCCGCTCGCACTTGAAGCCCAGCGGCTCGAGCTCGCCCGCAAGGAGATCGAGACAGCCGGCGTCCTGCGGCGTAACGGAGCGCCGGGTGATCAACTGCCGGGTGAGTTCGAGTGCGTCAATGGCCATTTGCTTGAAAATCGTGACGAGGGGACGAAGGCGAATCTTAGCAGAGCGGGTAAAATGGCCTCAAAAAACGGCGCAGGCCTGGCCGGGGTGCGCCGTTTCAAGACAAGGAATTCAGCGCGTGACCGTCCTGCTTATATCGCACCAATTCCGCACCGACTACGGCACCAGAGTCGCCGCCGCCGCTGCCCGGGAAAAGGTCGCCGCGGAACTGCTGGTGCTGCCGCCCGATCCCGCGGCGCGCCTGGCGGAGGCGGAGTGCGGGCGCGTCGAGACCGCGTTCTTTTCCGGGGACGTCTTCCCGGAGTTCTCGCGGCAGTTCTTCTCCGCGTTGAGAAAAGCGCCGCGGCTCAAGTGGCTGCACGTGTTCAACGCCGGCGTGGACCACCCGATCTACGCGGAGATGCTCGGCCGCGGCGTACGCCTGACGACTTCCGCCGGCTCGACCGCCGAGCCGATCGCGCAGACGGCGGTCATGGGGATGCTCATGCTCGCGCGCAATTTCCCGCACTGGCTCATGGCCCAGCGCCGGCGGGCGTGGGACCCGGTGCGCTTCGGCAACATCCCGCGCGACCTCAAGGGCCAGACCGCGGTCATCCTGGGACTGGGCCACATCGGCGCCGGAATCGCGCGCCTTGTGCGCCCGCTGGGACTCACCGTGATCGGCGTGCGCCGCGGCCCCCGCCGGCCCGACGATCCGGTGGACGAACTGCTGCCGCCGCAGCGGCTTGCGGAGCTGCTGCCGCACTGCGACTGGCTTTTCATCACCTGCCCGCTGACCGCGGAGACGCGGGGGCTGGTGGACGCAGCCATGCTGGCCGCGCTGCCGCGCGGGGCTCGCCTCATCAATATCGCGCGCGGCGAGATCGTGGTGGAGGGCGCGCTGATTGACGCGCTGCGCCGCGGGCATCTTGCCGGCGCCTATCTCGACGTGTTCGAGACCGAGCCGCTGCCGCCCGAATCGTCCCTGTGGGACATGCCGAACGTGCTCGTCACGCCGCACAACTCCTCGGCGGCGGCCGGAAACGACGAGCGGGTGCTTGCGATCTTCCTCGACAACCTCGGGCGCTTCCTGCGCGGCGAGCCGCTCGTGAACGAGGTGCGGGATGTATGATCCGGAAACGGGGGATTAAGATGGGCCGCATCACGCACACGCTGTCGCTCGCATTCCTGCTTCTCCTTCCCTTTCCCGCCGGAGCGCAGGGCTATCCCGCGAGGCCGATCCGGATCATCGTGCCCTACGCCGCCGGCGGCAACACCGACATCACGGCGCGCACGGTGGGAGCGAAGCTCACCGACGCTTTCGACAAGATTCTCGCGAGCGCGGAGTTGAAGGAACGCTTCATCAACGACGGACTGGAGCCGATCGGCGGCACGCCCGAGGAATTCGGCAAGTTCATCCGCGCCGAGATCGAGAAGTACGCGAAGGTGGTGAAAGCCGCCGGATTGCAGGGCAGGCAGTAAACGGCGTCCGGCATGACCGTGACCGAAAGAGGAGACAGCATGAAGACGGTGCAGGTGCTTTTGACGGCAGCGCTGGTTGCGGCGAGCGCTGCGGTTTCCGCGCAGGGCTGGTCGCCGCAGAGGAACGTCGAGATCGTGGTCGGCTCGGCGCCCGGCGGCAGCAACGACAAGACCGCGCGGCAGGTGGAGCGGATCCTCCTCGAGAAAAAGCTGGTGAACACCTCCATCACCGTGGTGAACAGGCCGGGCGGCGGGGGCAACATCGCGCTCAACTACCTTTCCCAGCGCCCCGGCGACGCGCATTACCTGATCGTGTTCACCCCCTCCATGCTCACCAACAACATCACGGGGGCGAGCAAGGTCAACCACAACGACTTTACGCCGATCGCCTCGCTGTTCAACGACTACGTGGTGTTCGCGGTGAACGCCGACTCGCCGATCAAGACCGGCAAGGACCTGATCGAGCGGCTGAAGAAAGACCCGCAATCCGTGGCGGTCGGCTTCGCCACCGCGCTCGGCAGCCAGAACCACATCGCGGCCGGGCTGCTCATGAAGGCAATCGGCGGCGATCCGCGCAGCCTGAAGACGATCGCCTACAAGGGCTCGGCCGAAGCCATCACCAGCCTGCTGGGCGGGCATATTGACCTCGTCACGACCGCCGGCGGCAACGCCGCCCCCCACGTCGCCGCGGGACGCATGCGTGTCGTGGGCGTCGCCGCACCGCAGCGCTTCCCGGGCGCCCTCGCGGACGTTCCGACCTGGAGGGAGCAGGGCGTGGACCTCGTGTTCGGCGGCTGGCGCGCGATCGTGGGGCCGAAGGGTCTGTCGGCGGCGCAGGTCACGTACTGGGAGGGCGCGCTGCGCAAGGCGACCGAGACGCCGGAGTGGAAGGCCGGCATCGAGAAGAACTACTGGTCGGACGATTTCGTGACGGGCGCGCAGTTCAGGAAGGACCTCGACAGCGAGTACGCCAGGTTGAAGGCCGTGCTCGTGGAGCTCGGGCTTGCGAGACAGTGAGCGGTGCCATGGCTGATCCCGTCGTCCTCCTGGAGCGTCCCGCAGAAGGGGTGGCGCTCATCCGCATCAACCGTCCCGAAGCGCGCAACGCGCTCAACCTCGAAGTGCGCAAGCTCCTCGCAGGACATCTCGCGGAGCTGGGGGAAGACACGGTAACGCGTGCCATCGTCCTCACCGGCAGTGAGAAGGCCTTCGCCGCGGGCGCCGACATCAAGGAGATGGCGGAGGCCGGCACCATCGAGATGCTCCGGCGCGGGGTGCACAAGCTGTGGCGCGCGATCGCCGGCTGCCCCAAGCCGGTGATCGCGGCGGTGAGCGGCTACGCGCTCGGCGGCGGCTGCGAGCTCGCCATGACCTGCGACATCATCGTCGCCGGTGAGTCCGCCAGCTTCGGCCAGCCCGAGGTGAGGATCGGCATCATCCCCGGCGGCGGCGGAACGCAGAGGCTCGCCCGCGCCGTGGGCAAGTACAAGGCGATGAAGTACATCCTCACCGGCGAGCTGATCTCCGCGAAGGAGGCCTTCGAGATGGGCCTGGTGAGCGAGGTCGTGCCCGATCCCGAGGTGGAGGGCCGCGCGATTGACCTCGCGCGCCAGATCGCCGTGCTGCCGCCGCTCGCGGTGCAGCTCGCCAAGGAGGCGGTGCTCGCCGGGATGGACGCGCCGCTCACGAGCGCGCTCGCGCTGGAGGCGAAGTCGCTGCAGATCCTGTTCTCCTCGCAGGACCAGAAGGAAGGCATGCGCGCCTTCATCGAGAAGCGCAAGCCCAAATTTTCCGGCCGCTGACGCCGCCGGAAAATTTAGTTGAATCCAACAACTGCCGATCCGAAGGACTCCCGGCGCGGAATTGCCGTGGCGGCGCTGCTCGCGGGCGCCGCGGCGATCGCCACCGCTCCCCTGTTCGTCAAGGTGAGCGAGACCGGGCCGGTCGCAACGGCGTTCTGGCGCATCGCGCTCGCCCTGCCGTTTCTGTGGGCGTGGGCGGCAATCGCGCAGCGCGGCGTCCTAGCTGCAAGCTTTGCGGCCAACCGGCGTCTCATCATTGCGGCCGGGTTGTTCTTCGCGGCCGACCTCGCGGTATGGAACTGGTCCATCGTGCTGACCTCCGTCGCCAACGCCACGCTTCTCGCCAATCTCGCTCCGATCTTCGTCACGCTCGCGATGTGGGCGTTCCTGAGCAGGCCGCCCGCCACGATGTTCCTCGCCGGCCTGGCTGCCGCCCTTGCCGGCGTGGCGGTGCTGCTCGGCGGCGATCTCGGCCTCGGCGGCCGGGCGCTGCTCGGCGATGCGCTCGGCGTGGTGACCGCAATGTTCTACGCCGCCTACCAGCTCGCGGTCACCCGGCTCCGGGCGGGCGTGGCGACTTCGACGCTCATGGCCTGGAGCGGCATCTTCATGGTGGTGCCGCTGCTTGCGGTCGCGCTCGCCACCGGCGAGTCCATCCTGCCGGCCACGCTCACCGGCTGGATGCTGCTGATCGGGCTCGCGCTCATCGCGCAGGTCGCGGGCCAGAGCCTGATCGCCTACGCGATGGCGCACCTGCCGGCGACGTTCTCCTCGGTCGGGCTGCTGCTGCAGCCGGTGATGGCGGCGCTCTACGCCTGGGTGCTGCTCGGGGAAACCCTGGGCTGGATCGAGGTCGCCGGGGGCGTCCTGGTGCTGATCGGCATCCGCTTTGCGCAGCGCGCCGAATTGCGGCCGGACAAGCTGATCGGACAATGAGGCTCAGCGTCCTTGCCAGCCCTCTAATGCGTGATTCGTGAATCGTTAGAATCGCTGTCCATGGCCAGCGCCCGGGGGGTCATGATCGAATCACGACCCACGAATCACGAATCAAATCGAACCGCCAAGGCCGCCAAGCGCGCCAAGTGCCGTTAAATCCGGACGCGATGCACCGGTTTAACTCCGCGCGTTCGAACGGACGAGCGATCGCCGTTCAACGCGCGGGCGTCACTCCGGCACGCCCGTCCCTGCCAGGCAACAGGAAGCGATTGACGGCTTGGATGCGGTATTCCGCCGCGACATCCCGCGCGGGCGGCGGCTGGCCGGTGCCGCCGGAGTCGAGCGGGCTCTTGACGCCGCGGCCGCCCTTGTTCAGTACGTGGGTGTAGATCATCGTGGTGCTGACATCTTTGTGGCCGAGCAGTTCCTGCACCGTCCTGATGTCGTACCCGCCTTCGAGAAGGTGCGTGGCGAACGAGTGGCGACTATGCCGA
>DAIDBG010000138.1 GCA_027310225.1 bacterium
GCTGTAGACGCGGCTGAAGAACAGGGCGACACGGAAGCCGAAGTCGGTAACGCGGTAGCGGAAGCTATTGGGCACCCGCTCGATCAGCCCATGCAGGCGCAGCCGGCGCAGTTGATAGGTGATTGCACCCTGGGAGATCGAGCCTGGACCGCGTCCTGATAGGCTTGCGAGGTGCTGGAGCAAGTCGGCGGCGCGGAAGCCTTGCGCGAGCTGCCGGAACAAGATCAGGGCGTGCAAGAGCGCGTGAACCCGTGGGTCGGCAAAGCGCAGACCCGACGCGCGCTGGCGGCCGTCAGCGACCGGACGGTTGACAGCCTGAAAGGTATCTTCGCTGAGGATGCAATCGTGGCTGAGGCGCTCGACCTCCAGCAGCCGGCGATTAGCCGCAAACCCGATGGCGCGTAGCTTGGCTAGATTGTGCAGGCGTTTGCCGACCCCGAAGTCATAGCTGTTGTTGATGGTCGTCTCGGTGCGTAAGGCCCGATTTTCCTTGTGGTACTGCTTGATGCGCGTGTTCTTGTAATAGACGTTCAATGACGGGGTCACGTCCTGCGTCACCACGCGAGTACGGAACCGCGCTCGCGTGGTCCGCGGTATCCTGCGATTGAAGATGAGCTGGATTTCCTCTGGGCGGCCAAGGTCGAGGTTTTCGCGGATCACCTGCTCGAAGAACAAGCGACCGTGCACCGGTCTATTGAGCACTTGGGTGGTCGAGAACTCGGCCTGCAGGATCGAGATGTCATAGCGGTAGCCGGCCTCGCGGTCGGTGCCGGTGAAGGGATGCGGCAGCCGCCGCAACCATTTGCGCAGCAGAGCGTCGATCTTGGCCGCGGACAGGCCATCGCAGATTTTCTGCAGACGCTTGGGATCGGCGCACGTCAGGATGCCATTGTCGAGCGCTTCGAAGGCGATGCCTTCCTGCGCAAGCTGGCGCTTGGCGTATTCGTGGCCATTGAGGCAGAGTTTGGCATTGAACGGGAAGTAGCTGCAGAACTTGAGGAAGAACGGCCCAAAATCCCGATCGACCGCGTAGATGTAGTAGTTGTTCACCATCGCACTGCGCCGCACGATCCACGGATACGGCCGTCCAGTGTTCGGGCTCCGACGCCGTTCGGTGCGGAACACCGGCGTGTTCTCCTGGGCCTTGCCGACGAACACCACACCTTCCTCGCGCGTGAAGTGCCGCAGATGCTCGGCCATCACCGCGTCCTTGCGCTGGCCCTTGCAGAACGGCACGAGCGGAATCTGGTGCCGAGCCACAAAGTCTTCCAGCGCCGCCACGAAGTTCCGGGTCATCGGGCTCATCAGGGCGGCCGAGGGCAGCGGTTGTCCGCGATGCGCGCGGAAGAACCGGACAATCCCCTGTTCGTATTGCAGCCCCGGCACGTAGACGTTGAGATACATCCGGTCGATCCCCTCAACAGTGAGCTTCACATGACGGCTAACGATCTCGGCTACGCTCTGTGCTATCATGCCCCCGGCTCCGGTCGTGCAGGTTTTGCCTCTTGCAGGCGTTTAGACCGTTCATCGGTCCCAACTGAGCCTGGTTCTACCAGAGCTCGTCATGAACCGGCGATCGGAGCCGCCGCCGCCACACGCCTCGTCGGTCTGAGGCAAAGCCTCGCTAGTCATACGGCGGGCGCAAACATTGATCGATGCGCCGAAGGGCGAATATGCCGGGTTGGATCACGCGTACACTCGAGGGCATCGGACGAGCCATGCCGGCGGGCGGCGTGCCGTCACCTCCGATCCATCGCCAGTCCGCGGCTCTGTCCGGGTATGCCCAGCGCGAGGCGCTCTATGCCGC
>DAIDBG010000144.1 GCA_027310225.1 bacterium
GCGTTGTACCGATCGCGATGCTCGCGCCGAGGAATGCGGCGCCGTCCAGCATCGGCGGCCGCCAGCGCAGGCAGGCGGTATAAACGGCCCAGTACAAGGCGCCCACCAGCAGCAGCACATCGCCCCGGACCAGGTCCAGAGCCGCCAGCGCCGACCACTCGCCCCTGCTCACGATCACCAGCGTGCCCGCGAGCGACAAGGCAAGACCCGCCCACTGGCGGGAGGATGCCCGCACCCCGAACAACAGGTAGTTGACCGCGATGATCATCGCCGTGCAAGCGCTGTTGACCAGCAGGCCGTTCGTCGCGGTCGCGGTCGTGGTGTGCAGGGCCGAATAGAGCAGCGTGTTGTAGGCCGCGACCCCGAGCACGGACAGCAAGCAGCAGCATGGTTTTCCAGCTCGCCGCCAGCGCCCGCCACTGGCGCGCCAGCGGACGCGCGATCCACGGCAGGATGATGACGAACGCGATGCTCCAGCGCCAGAACGCGAGCGCCACCGGAGGCACCGCGTCGTGCATCGCGCGGCCCACGACCGCGTTGCCGGCCCAGAACAGGGCGCTCAGGCTGAGCAGCAGGTACGGCGACATCTGAGGGCGGTGCGGAATGTAGAATGTAAAGTGCAGAACGGGATTTCAGCTTTCTAATTCTGCGTTCTGCACTCTGCACTCATCACTGCCTAGTTGAGCCGCGCCGCCAGCCCCTGCAACTCCGCGACGCGCCGGTGCACCACGGTGGCGTCCTCCGCCTCCGGCCTCAGCATGAGGTAGCTGCGAAAATCGGACAGGGCGGCGCGGAAGCATTCGAGCTCGAGGTAGATGCCGGCGCGGTCGCGGTACTCCTCCGCGGCGCGCGGCTCGAGCGCGATGATGCGGTCCACCGCAGCGAGCGCGCGGAAGAAATCGCGCCGCTCGAGGTAGATACCCTTCAGGTTGCACAGGATGCGCGCGAGGATGTCCTTCTCGCCCGCCGTCGCCAGCAGGTGCCGCACCATCTCCGGCGCCGGCGCGGCGCCACCGCGCAGCGCGCGCAGCCGCTGCTGCAGGTCGTTCAGGCTGAGCGACGCCCCGCGCGCGTAAGTGTCGAGCACGACGGTCCCGTTGCGCACCAGGCATTTCACGAGGAAGTGCCCCGGGAAGGAAACGCCGTGCAGCGCGAGGCCGAGGCGTCGCCCGATCTCGATGTAGATCAGCGAGAGCGTGATCGGGATGCCGAGGCGGCGGTCCAGGACGTCGTTGAGAAAGCTGTTGCGCGGGTCGTAGTAGTCCGCGACGTTGCCCGCGAAGCCCAGCTCGTCGAACAGGTAGCGGTTGAGCGCGATCATGGTCTCGGTCGTGCTGATGTCCCGGCGCAGCCGGCGCTTGAGCGTCGCCGCCATCTCGGCGAGACGCGCGAGGTAGGCCGGGACGTCGAGCGCGGGATACTCGTGCGCGGCGATGAGCAGCGCGGCCTCGGCGAGGTTGATCTCCTCCTCGGGCCCGGTGACGAGTTCCTTCCACCTTTCCGCCGGCGTCATGAAAATTGATCGATTAACGTCCGCAGTGAAATGCGCGTGCGAGCGGCGACGCTCGCGAAGCGTCATTTTCGACCGCGTGGTCAGGTGCTGGTACGCGCCACCAGCGGGAACTTCTCAGGGTGGCGGATGGATTCGACGGCCAGATCCACATCGAGGTCGGGCCAATGGAGGTGGTGCGGCTGGGGATGCTCGACGTTCATGAGCTTCGCGATTGGAGCGTCCTTGAACCACGGAAACTGGGAGAACGGCACGAACAATTCCTCGGTTCCCAGCATGAGCCAGAAGCCGTGAGTCGAGACGTTCGTGACTTCAACGTCCAAAGTGCCTGCGCCAGGCAGCACGGATGTCATGTTCGTGTTTCCGGATCAGAGCTTCGGCCGCCCGAATCTGGCGGTCGTTCAGGCCGTAATTCTGCGCCAGTTCGACCAGAGGCTCAAGCCAGAACTTCGCCTCTCCCTCCGCGCAGTGCACGTGGACATGCATGCGCGATTCCTCGCGAGAGAAGAAAAAGAACCGGAATCCATCCTCGCGAAAGATTGTCGGGCTCAAGGGCTATTCTTCCGGCACTTCCGATCTTTGTCCTTCTTGGCGTCTTCGCGGTTCGATTATTGTTCTGCCTTTCTTGGCGGCCTTGGCGGCCTTGGCGGTTCAATTTGTCTCTATTCTAATTTGTCTTTGCTGGCACCTTGGCGGTTCAGGATTTTCAAGCCCGCCGCGCCAGCGGCAGGTTCGTCAGCAGGTTCTGCGGCTTCATCCGCAGCGTTCCGTCCGGCGCCATCGCGAGCCCCAGGAATACCGGCGCCCCGGCAAGCTCCGGCCGCAGCGCCACGGGGTCGCGGAATTCGACGCGGAACAGCCCGATGATGCGCTTCATGCGCTCCGCTTCCACCTCGCCGCCATTATAAATCTCGTTGAGCATCGCGGTCGCCTCGGCGTCGAGCCCGACGTGCCATGCCCACTCCTCGTCCGGGATCTCCCGGACCGGCTTCACCGTCACGCGCACCCCGTGAAAGTGCGCGATCCAGCGCTCGATCACGCGGCACAGCGCAAGAGAACCCGGGCGGCCGGGATTGAGATTGAGCACCGTATCGTGGCGCTCGTCGCGCCCGAAGTAGGCGCCCGCGGTCTTCCCGTCGAGCACGTCGAGCTCGATGGTCCGCAGCGGCGTCTGCCCTTCCTGCAGCAGCCTGCCCACGCTGCCGAACCCGTCGCCGCTCGCGTGCATCTCCACCGTTTCCTCGTCGGCAAGCATCACTGCGCCCTCCCTGACCGTGACGCGTTGCCTGCGGAAAAAAAGCTCCGCCGCGCGCGCTTCGAGTCCGTCGCCCGTTCCGTCGAGGATCGCGCGCAGGATCACCTGCGCCGTGTGGTGGATGAAATCCGGCGGCACCGCGACCTCGCGCTGGAACAATCCGGCGTAGAACGCCTCCAGCGTTTCCGCGGCCAGCAATTGACCTCGGAAACGTAACATGACCCGATAGTTTTCACGCGCGTCGGGGTCGGCGAGCGCTTCGATCTCCCGGTCCGGCACGTCCCTGCGCGGATTCTCCGTGAGCGAAGCGTGCAGCGCGCGCTCGGCCGCGCACGATTCCGCGACCGGCGCGAGCTCGGGCCGCAGGTAGTAGTGGCGCAGGTAATCGTCAGTGACGAGCAGCCGGCCGGCCGCGCCTTTGCGCAGGAGGTTGTAGCCGCAACTTGGCCAGAAATCAGGCATCAGAGAAAAGGGTGAGGAGGGGTTAGGAGTGAGGAGAATGATCAGATGTAACCCACCTTGCCACCTCACACCTCACTCCTTACTCCTCACGCTTTCTCGGAGATCTCGATGAGATTGCCGTCGGGGTCCCTGACATAGACCGACCGGATCGGAAAGCGCGCGCCGGTCCGCGCGATCGGCCCTTCCTCGATCTCCACTTTCTGCGCCTTGAGGTGCGCGACCACCTCGTCGAGCGGCCGGTCCGCGAGAAAGCAGAGATCGAGCGAGCCCGGCGTGGGCGTGCGCGCCTTGATGCCGGCGTCGAACCCCGGCGGATGGACGTTGAACTTGTGGTTGCCGAAGGCCAGTGCGATGCGTCCCTCGCCGTAACGCTCCACCCGCATGCCGAGCACCCGCGTGTAGAAATCGAGACAGCGGTCGAGGTCGCGCGTGGTGAGCACGATGTGGTCAATACCGGCGATCACCCTGGTGTCCTGAGTCGCTAGCAGCTTGTCGGGCTTTCGCTGTTCCGACAAGCTGCTCTAGGAAGTTTGCCGGACTTTGTCCCGACACACTCCTTACGCTACTTGATATAGGATAATTCTGCGCCATCCGGCAAAACGCGTAAACGCCCCGCCCGGCCCGGCAAGGCATCGCGGCTACCCGCCCGAAACCGGCCCGCGGCGGTACGCGGTGGGGCTTGATATGGATCAAGCGCCGCCGACGGAAGGCGGCCACAATGGCCGCAGCAGGCGGTCCGGAAGCGGAAAGGAGTCTATATGGGCACGGACGAGCGGGTTTCCACGATGCGCGCGGGGGCTCCGCCCGTGCAGGCGGTCGGGCGCATGCTGCGCTCGATCGGGCAACGCACGAACATCTGTTTCCGGGTCGTTTTCTCCGACGGCTCAAGCTACCAGAACCGGGAGGGGCCGCCTGCCGTCACCCTCACCTTCCGCAGCGCGGCGGCCGCGCGCCGCGTGGCGCTTTTCGGTCATGTGGGATTGCTCGAATCGTACTTCGATCAGTCCCTGGACATTGACGGCGACATCGCGGCCGCCTTCCGCGCCGGCATGGAGGCCCGCTTCGATGCCCGCCCCAACCTTCTCAACACGCAGCGCAACCGCTGGCACGAATTCCGCTTCGGCAACCGCTCCATCGCGCAAGCGAAGGCGAACGCGCGCTTCCATTACGGTCTCGGGACGGCGTTCTACCGCTGCTGGCTCGACGAGCCCTACCTGATGTACACCTGCGCCTACTGGAAGGAAGGCACCAGGACGCTCGAGGAGGCGCAGCAGAACAAGATGGAGCACGTCTGCCGCAAGCTCCTCCTGAAACCGGGCGAGCGCTTCGTGGACATCGGCTGCGGCTGGGGCGGGTTCACGTTCTACGCGTGGGAGCACCACCGGGCGCTCGGCACGGGCATCAACACCACCCCCGAGCAGGTGGCGGCGATGCGGGAGGAGATCGCGCGCCGCGGCCTCGGCGACCGGCTGAGCGTGATCGAGGCCGATTTCCGCGAGATCCCCGGAATTTACGACAAGTGCGTCTCGATCGGCGTGCTCGAGCACGCGGGACGCGATCAACTCGCCGAGGTGGTGCGTGCGCACGCGGATTGCCTCAGGCCCGGCGGGATCGGCCTCCTGCACTTCATCGGGCACGTGGGCGTCTTCGATACCGAGTTCTACATCCGCAAGCACATCTTTCCGGGGGGCTGGATCCCCAGCCTGGCCGAAACCATCGCGGCGATGGAGCGGGCGGGGCTCGAGATTCTCGACATCGAGAACCTGCGGCGCCACTACGCGCTCACCCTCGACTGCTGGGCGGAGCGCTTCGACCGCCGCTGGCCCGAGATCCACGCGCTCGACCCCGTTGTCTTCAACGAGCGTTTCCGCCGCAAGTGGCGCACCTACCTCTATTCGTGCGCCGAGATGTTCCGCTCGCCGAATGCCCATACCCATCTCTTTCAGATCACTTACAGCAAGGGCAACGTCGGCCGCAACTACCCCCTGAGCCGCGCCCATCTCTACGGGCAGGAACGCGCGTCTTGAGCGCGGCGGACGCGTTTGCCGCAAGAAAATCCCGCCTCGCCGCCCGGCTCGCGGCGGACAGCGGCGGGATCGGCCTGCGGAAGCGCACCAGCTCCAACCTCTTCCGTTACGTGCCCCGCGCACGCGCCGGGCGCGCCCTCGACCTGAGCGGCTTCGATCACGTGCTCGACCTCGACCGCCGCTCCCGTACGCTCGAAGCGGAGGGCCTCGTCACGTTCGAGTCCATCGTCGCTCATACGCTGCCGCACGGTCTCGTGCCGCCGGTCACGCCGGAGCTCAAGCACATCACGATCGGCGGGGCCACCGTCGGCATCGGCATCGAGTCGAGCTGCTTCCGCCACGGCTTCGTGCACGACGGGCTCGTCGAGGCCGAGGTTCTGCTCGCCGACGGGCGCATCGTGCCGTGCACGCCGGATAACGAGCACGCGGACCTGTTCCGCGCTCTGCCGAACTCGTACGGCACGCTGGGCTATAT
>DAIDBG010000153.1 GCA_027310225.1 bacterium
GGCGTTGTTGGTGAAGATGTCGAGGAAGGCGAAGCTGTAGTAGCGGTCCTGCATATCCGGCAGCGACAGCAGCAGCGGCCCGCCGGCATAGTTCGTCGGCGTGTAGGTGTAAACCTCGATCGGCGTGCCGCCGATATCGAATATGCGCTTTCCGGGGCCGATGGGCAGTGGTTCCGCCCGGGCAACGGCGAGCTGCAGTGCCGCGAGCGCGGTCAAGGCACCAAGAGCGAATGCGCGGGGCATCAGTCGCCGGAATAGCAGGAAGATCGGCCGGCAGAAGCCCATCAACTGAAAGCGGGAATCCCGGTTTGCGCGCGCCCGAGTATCAGGGCGTGAATGTCGTGCGTGCCTTCGTAGGTGTTGACGGCTTCGAGGTTCATGACATGGCGGATGACGTGAAATTCGTCCGCGATGCCGTTGCCGCCGTGCATGTCGCGGCTCATGCGCGCGATGTCGAGCGCCTTGCCGCACGCGTTTCGCTTCAGCAGCGAGATCATCTCCGGCGTGGCGCGCCCCTCGTCCATCAGTCGTCCCAGCCGCAGCGCCGCCTGGAGCCCCAGCGCGATCTCGGTCTGCATGTCGGCGAGCTTCACTTGGATCAACTGGTTCGCTGCGAGCGGGCGCCCGAACTGCCTGCGCTCCAGTGTGTAATTGCGCGCGGCGTGCCAGCAGAACTCCGCGGCACCCAGCGCGCCCCAGGCGATGCCGTAGCGCGCTTTGTTGAGGCAGGAGAACGGCCCTTTCAGGCCCGACGCCCCGGGCAATACGTTGTCCTCCGGGACGAATACCTGGTCCATCACCACCTCGCCGGTAGGCGACGCGCGCAGGCTGAACTTGCCTTCGATCTTCGGCGCGGAGAGCCCTTTCATGCCCTTCTCGAGCACGAAGCCGCGGATGACGTCCTGCTCGTCCTTGGCCCAGATCACGAAAACGTCGGCGATGGGCGCGTTGCTGATCCACATCTTGGCGCCGCGCAGGGTGTAGCCGCCGGTGATTTTCCTGGCGCGCGTGGACATGCCAGCGGGGTCCGAGCCGGAGTTCGGCTCGGTCAGCCCGAAGCAGCCGATCCACTCACCGCGGGCGAGCTTCGGCAGGTACTTGCTCTTTTGCGCTTCGCTGCCGAACTCGTGGATCGGGTGCATGACGAGACTCGATTGCACCGACAGCGCCGAGCGGTAGCCGCTGTCCACGCGTTCGACCTCGCGGGCAACCAGGCCGTAACAGACGTGATTGACGCCGGCGCAGCCGTAGCCGGCGATGGTGGAGCCGAGAAAGCCCAGCTCACCCATCTCGTTCATGATCTCACGGTGGAACTTCTCGTGCCGGTTGGCTTCCAGCACGCGCGGCATCAGCTTTTCCTGGCAGTAGGCGCGCGCCGCGTCGCGCACCATGCGCTCGTCGTCCGTGAGCTGATCCTCGAGCAGCAGGGGATCGTCCCACCGGAACGCCGGTTTGGTGATCGGAATCGGTGCGGTCATGCGCTTCTCCTGCGGGGCCCGGTTATTTTACCTCGCGCTGCGCGAGGAGGTGGCGGACGGGTTGAATGAAGAGCGTGACACAGGATTCGTCACTTGCGACGCGAGGGCCTGCGGTTGCCCGTCCCTTCCGGTCCCCCTTTCTTGACGGGCTCGATGGTGCCCATATGGAATTCGTAGGCGCCGTTGCGGCGGTCCGAATAATAGTGCTGCAGGGTGTTGCGCACCGTGGCGAAGGCGATCCGCTCCCACGGGATCTCGTGTTCGGCGAACAGCCTCACTTCGAGCGTTTCGGCCCCGGCCCCGATGGCGGCGTCCAGCAGCCGCGCGCGGAACAGGATATAGACCTGGTTGATGTGCGGGATGTTGTAGAGCGCGTAGAGCGGTCCGATCTCGACGCGCGCATTGGCTTCCTCCAGGGTCTCCCGCACGGCGCCGGCGAACGTGGTTTCGCCGTTCTCCATGTAGCCCGCCGGCACCGTCCACAGCCCGTAGCGCGGCTCGATGCCGCGCCGGCACAGCAGGATCATGTCCTCCCATTCCGCGATGCAGCCCACGACCATGCGCGGGTTCTGGTAATGGATCGTATGGCAGGCGTCGCAGACATGGCGCGGCAGGGTATCGCCCGGCGGCACGCGCAGAGTCACCGGCGCACCGCAGTTGCTGCAGAATTTCATGAGAATGCGGATTCCGTTACAACCTTACTATACGGTAACATTGAGGGGTCGCGATAGCCGTCGAATGTTCATGCGTCCCTCGCACATCCTGCAAATACTCGATCGCGAATTCGCAAGCACGGCGTCGCTCGCGCATACGCCGGTCATGCTGTGGGGCCCGCCAGGAACGGGCAAGTCGCAGATCATCGCCCAGATCGCGCGGCGCCACGGCGTGCCGCTGACCGACATCCGGCTCTCGCAGATGGAGCCGACGGACCTCCGTGGCGTGCCGTTCCGCAAGGGCGACCTGGTGGAGTGGTCGGTCCCCGCGCTGCTGCCCGACGAAGCGCGCCACGGCGCGCGCGGCATCCTGTTCCTCGACGAGATCACCTCGGCCCCGCCGACGGTTACGGCGGCGGCCTACCAGCTGATCCTCGACCGCCGGCTCGGCGAATACCGTGCGCCGGACGGCTGGGCGATATTCGCCGCGGGCAACCGCTACGGCGACCGCGGCGTGAGCTACGTGATGCCCGCGCCGCTTGCGAACCGCTTCACGCATTACGAGATCGAGCCCCATCTCGACGACTGGGTAGGGTGGGCGCATGCGGCAGGCATAGACCCGCGGGTGATCGCGTTCCTGCGTTTCCGGCCGGACCTGCTGTTCGATTTCAATCCGGCGCAGAATCCGGTGGCGTTTCCCAGCCCGCGTTCGTGGGAGTACGCGCACCGCGCGCTCGCGAAGTTCGACGACGACCCTGAGCTGCTGCTCGACGCGCTGCAGGCGTGCGTGGGGCCGGCGGCCGGCGTCGAGCTCAAGGCGTACGTGGACAACATGGATCAGCTGCCCGACATTGACGCGATCCTCCAGGGAAAGAGCCTGCAGGTGCCGCAGGGCATTGATCTGCAGTACGGCGTTGCGGCGGCGCTGGTGCGGCGCGCGGCGCAAATGCGGGACGCCCCGCACGCCAGCTTCGTCTATGGGAACGTTCTCAAATACGCGAAGGGCTTCCCGCAGCGCGAGATGGGCGTGATGCTGGTCACCGACATGCACCGCTCGATCGGGAAACCGCTGTTCGCCGTGCCGGAGTTCGCCGAGTGGGCGGGCAGCATCACCGATTTGATGCTCTACGATCTGAAGCTCGCTTCCGCGACTTGACCGACATCAGGGAAATCCAGACCAAGCTCGGCGCCGCACGCACGCGGCTGATCCTGGAACAGCCGTTCATCGGTGCGCTCGTCATGTACCTGCCGCTGGTGACGGCCGATGCAGGATGGTGCAAAACCACGGCAACCGACGCACGGGCC
The DNA here is from genome assembly GCA_027310225.1 of bacterium. Classification (GTDB taxonomy): domain Bacteria; phylum Pseudomonadota; class Gammaproteobacteria; order Burkholderiales; family SG8-41; genus SG8-41. The sequence continues at coordinate 3,437 of DAIDBG010000153.1, forward strand.
TTCTATTTCAACCCCGGCTACATCGCCGGCCTCAGCCTGGCGCAGACCCAGTTTGTGCTGGCGCACGAGGCCATGCACTGCGCACTCGGGCATTTCGCGCGCCGCCAGCACCGCACGCACCGGCGCTGGGATGTCGCGTGCGATCACGCCGTGAACCTGCTGCTCGCCGACGATGGCCTGAAGCCGCCGCCGGGCGCGCTGCTCCATTCCGGGTTTCGCGGGCTTTCGGCCGAGGAGATCTATCCGCTGATTCCGCCCGACACCACTGAAGCCACACTCGATCGCCATCTGTTTGACGGGCACGCTGCCGGTCGCGCAGTGCTGCCGCGTCAGCCCGGGTCCGGGGAGCGCGACGGGCTGGTGCGCCAGTGGCAGGGCCGCATGGCGTCGGCCGCCCAGCAGGCACGCCGGGCGGGACGCTTGAGCGAATCCTGGCTGCGGATGATCGGTGACCTGATCCAGCCGCAGCTGCCCTGGCGCTTCCTGCTGGCGCGGTTCCTGATGAGCGTGGCGCGCGACGACTACAGCTTCCAGCGGCTGTCGCGCCGCGAGGGCGATGCGCTGCTGCCGCGGCTGTCGAGCGGGGAGGTGGATCTCTACGTCGTGCTCGATACCAGCGGCTCGATCGGCAACGAGGAACTGGCGCAGTTTGCGGCGGAAGTGGACGCACTCAAGGGCCAGATTCGCGCACGCGTGACGCTTCATGCCTGTGACGAGCGGCTCGATCCGCGGGGCCCGTGGACTTTCCAGCAGTGGGAGCCGGTCGTATTGCCGCGTGAGCTGGGCGGAGGTGGCGGCACGAGCTTCGTGCCGACGTTCGACTGGATCGCCGCGGAGCGGCGGCGGCCCGATTTGCTGCTCTACTTCACGGACGCGGAGGGCGGGTTTCCGCCTCAGGCGCCCGAGTACCCGGTGATCTGGCTCGTCAAAGGCAGGGCCCGGGTGCCCTGGGGCGAGCGCATACAGCTGAATTGAAAAGCCGACGGGTCACCGGGTTTTTCTGCTGGCGATGGCGCCGACTACGGTAGGGGGCCGGGGGCAGGTCCCGGCCCGGGACCTGCCCCCGGTACGTGTTTGAACGGATTGCGCTCGTTGAGCTCGTCCAGGTAATGCTCCACGCTACGCGCCTCACGGGCGAGAAACTGCTCGATCGCTGCGGCGAACTCGGGATGGGCGAGCCAGTGCGCGGAGCAGGTTTCCACCGGCATCAATCCGCGCGCCAGCTTGTGCTCGCCGCGCGACCCGCCCTCGAATGACTCGATGCCGCGGGCGATGCAGTATTCGATCCCCTGGTAATAGCAGGTTTCGAAGTGCAGGGCGGCATGGCGCTCGAGCGCGCGCCAGTAGCGGCCGCACAGTCTCCGGCCGCCCCGGATATTGAGCGATGCGGCGACGGGCATTCCGGCGCGTTCCGCGATGACCAGCAGGACATGCGCCGGCATGTCGCGACCGATGCGCAGGAAGAACTCGAGGTTCAGGTAGGGCGTCGAGCGATGCTCGCGATAGGTCTGACGGTAGCAACGGTTGAAGAACCGCCAGTCCTGCTCCGTGATCTCGCCGCCTTCCAGCCATCTGAAGCGGATGCCCGCTTCGCTCACCCTGCGCCGTTCCTGCCTGATCTTCTTGCGCTTGGCGTGATTCAGCGACCCGAGAAAATCGTCGAACGTCGTGTAACCGCGGTTGGTCCAGTGGAACTGCACGCCGGAGCGCAGCAACATGCCGCGCGCGTGCATCTGCTGCGCCTCCTCGTGCGCCGGGAACAGGCAATGCAGCGATGAAACGCCCAGACGCCGCGCCTCCTCCAGCGCGGTGGCGATCAGTTGATCGCGCACGGTGGAATCGTCTGTGAGCAGCCGCGCGCCTGTCACCGGCGTGAAGGGTACCGCCGCAAGCAACTTGGGGTAGTAGGCGACGCCATGCCGGCGGTAGGCATCGGCCCATGCCCAGTCGAATACGTACTCGCCGTACGAATGGGTCTTGAGATAGAGCGGCATTGCGCCCGAGAGCACACCACGCGACCTGGCCAGCAGAAAGTGTGGTGTCCAGCCGGTCGCGCCGCAGGCGCAACCGGTCTCGTGCAGCGCCGACAGGAATTCATGGCTGAGGAACGGGTCGTCGCCAACCAGGCGATTCCAGTCCGTCGCCGGGACGCCGGCAAGCGACTCGACGGCCTCAATGCTCACCGCCGTTCAACTCCCCCGGGCAGTTGCCTGGTTTCATGGATCATCTGCCGCGTCACTTCGGTTTTCCAGGGCGGGCGAGGCAGCCACTGCGTCGGCCGGATGATATATTAGCAGCATGAAAATAGCGATCGCGCAGATCAATGCGACCGTCGGCGATCTTGCCGGCAACGTCGCACGCATTGTCGAGTTCGCCGAGCGCGCGTGCCGCGAGGGCGCCGATCTCATGGTGACGCCGGAGCTTGCATTGTGCGGGTATCCGCCCGAGGACCTTCTGTTGCGGGAGGATTTTATCGAGGACTGCGAGCGGGCACTAGACGACCTGGCGCAGCGCGTCAAGGGGGTGACGCTGGTCATCGGGCACCCGCGCGTGGCTGATGGCAAGCGCTACAACTCCGCTTCCATCATACAGGGCGGCACCGTGATCGGGGTCTATGACAAGCAACGCCTGCCCAACTACACGGTATTCGATGAGGAACGCTATTTCGACCGCGGCAGCGAATCATGCGTTTGCAGCGTGAACGGCGTGAACTTCGGGGTCAACATTTGCGAGGACGCGTGGGGCGCGCAGGGGCCGGCCACGGCCCGCGCGAGGACGTCCGGCCCCGGCGACCGGATTGGCATCAATATCTGCGCCGACTCCTGGAATGCGGAGGCCCCGCGGGCCGCTCGCGAAGCAGGGGCGACCGTCTTGCTCGTGCTCAATGCCTCGCCCTACCACATGGGCAAGCAGCGCGTGCGTCAGGAAGTGATGCGGGAGCGCGTGGTTGAAACCGGATTGTCACTGGTTTACGTCAACATGGTGGGCGGGCAGGACGAGCTGGTGTTCGACGGGGCCTCGTTCGTGCTCAACAGCACGGGCGTGCTCACCCATCAACTGCCGTCGTTCGAGGAGTCGCTGGGAGTAGTCACGCTGACCGACGGCGAGCCGCAGCCCGGCGAAATCGCCGCACCGCTTTCGCAGGAAGCGGAGGTGTACCGGGCGCTGCAGCTCGGGGTGCGCGATTACGTCAACAAGAACAGCTTCCCGGGCGTGCTGCTCGGGTTGTCGGGCGGCATCGACTCCGCGCTCACGCTGGCGGTGGCGGTGGACGCCCTGGGAGCCGGTCGCGTCCGGGCGGTGATGATGCCGTCGCAATACACCGCCGGAATGAGCGTGGAGGACGCCCGCGCGGAGGCCGAGGCGCTCAAGGTGCGCTACAGCGAGATCCTGATCAGGCCGGTCTTCGATGCCTTTCTTGCAGCGCTCTCGGCGGAGTTCAAGGGGCTGCCGGAAGACGCGACGGAGGAAAACATCCAGTCCCGCATTCGCGGCACGCTGCTCATGGCGCTGTCCAACAAGAGCGGCGCCATCGTACTGACCACCGGCAACAAGAGCGAGATGGGAACCGGCTACGCAACGCTGTACGGTGACATGGCGGGCGGTTTCGCCGTGTTGAAGGACATCAACAAGATGCTGGTTTACCGACTTGCACGCTATCGCAACAGCCTGTCAGCGGTGATACCACAGCGCGTGATCGAACGCGCGCCTTCCGCCGAATTGCGTCCGAACCAGACCGACCAGGACAGCCTTCCACCGTATCCGGTGCTCGATGCCGTGATGGAGGCCTACGTCGAGAACGATCTCAGCCCCAGGGAGCTCATCGCGCAGGGATACGGACCGGCCGACGTGGAGCGAGTGGTGCGGCTGATACGCGGCAGCGAGTACAAGCGGCGCCAGGCGCCGGTCGGCATCCGCATCACCCCGCGCGGCTTCGGGAAGGATTGGCGTTTTCCTATTACCAACAAGTTTCGTCACCGCTTCGGTTAGCCGCCTGTGATATGCTTAAAACAGGCGCCGGACCGGGTTGCGGAGGGACTCCATGAGGAAAATCGAGGCGATTTTCAAGCCGTTCAAGCTTGACGAAGTGCGCGAGGCGTTGTCTGAAATCGGCGTCAGCGGCCTCACCGTCACGGAAGTGAAGGGCTTCGGCAGGCAAAAAGGGCACACCGAGCTCTACCGCGGCGCCGAATATGTCGTGGATTTTCTGCCCAAGGTGAAGGTGGAAGTGGTGGTACCCGACAAGCTGCTCGAGAACGCGATTGACGCCATCGTCAAGGCGGCGCGCACGGGGAAGATCGGCGACGGCAAGATCTTCGTCACCAGCGTGGAGCAGGTGATCCGCATCCGCACGGGCGAAACCGACGAAGCCGCAATCTAGCGAAGATGAAGCCGGCAGCGAGTTGCCGCCGCCTTTCTCATCCCCCTGGCGTCACTCTGCCGCCCTTAAGCAGCACCACGACCGCGCCGCTGCCGCCATCGGCGCGTCTCGCCTGACAGAACGCCAGGATCTCGTCTCGCTGCATCAGCCAGCTCGCCACTTTCCGCTTGAGCACCGGTTCGCGGTTCCTCGAGCGCAGCCCCTTGCCGTGAATGATGCGTATGCAGCGCAGGCCGCTGCGTAGGCAGTAACCAAGGAATCCCGCAAGCAGTCCGCGCGCCTCGTTTGCGGTGAGACCGTGCAAGTCCAGCTCGTCCTGGATTACCCAGTGGCCGCAGCGCAGTTTGCGCAGCGTTTCCTGGCCGACGCCGTTGCGTACGAAAGACAGTTCCTCGCCGGTCTCGGCGCCGGAATCCCACGGGATATGGTCGCTGAGGCTGTCCTGCAGGACAGAGCGCTCGTCGCGCAGACGCTGCGCGGGAATCGGGTGCGGACGCGGCCGCTCCAGCAGCGCCCTGCCGGTCTGCCGCAACGGCGTTACGTCGGAGACGGAGGCACGGAAGAGCTCCGCTTCATGCGTCTCGTTCGAAAGCCTGCGCGCGCGTTTTTTCATCAGCGATCACCGACGGCGCCACGGGTGTCATCAACGGGCAGCTGTATCAGCGCTCAGACCTGCCCGCGGCTCTCCAGGTACTTCTGGGCGTCGAGCGCGGCCATGCATCCGGTGCCGGCGCTGGTAACCGCCTGGCGATACACGTGATCCTGCACGTCACCCGCGGCAAACACGCCGGGAACGCTGGTGGCGGTGGCGTTGCCTTCGAGCCCGCTCTTCGTGATGATGTAACCGTTGGCCATGTCGAGCTGCCCCGCGAAGACCTCGGTATTGGGACGGTGGCCGATGGCGATGAAGATCCCCTGCAGTTTTTTCTCGGTCAACTGAGCGGTCCGGGTGTTTTTTACCCGCATGCCAGTAACGCCGGTATCGTCGCCCAGTACTTCGTCGAGCACGTGATCCCAGAGGATCGTGGCTTTGCCCGCTGCGATCTTCTCGTTCAGCCTGTCCACCAGGATCGCCTCCGCGCGAAATTTGTCGCGGCGGTGCACAACCGTCACGTGGCTCGCGATGTTGGAGAGGTAGATTGCTTCCTCGACCGCGGTATTGCCGCCGCCGACAACCGCTACCTCCTGTCCTTTGTAGAAGAAGCCGTCGCAGGTGGCGCAGCCCGACACGCCCCGGCCCATGAATTTCTGCTCGGAGGGCAGCCCCAGATACATGGCGGAGGCTCCCGTTGCGACGATCAGTGCATGAGCCGTATAAGTCCCTTGATCGCCGACCAGCGTGAAGGGATTTTCCTTGAGCCGCACCGTGTTGATGTGATCGAAAATGATCTCGGTCCCGAAGCGCTCGGCATGTTTCAGGAAGCGATCCATGAGCTCCGGACCCTGGACGCCGGCTGCGTCGGCGGGCCAGTTGTCGACATCGGTGGTGGTCATCAACTGGCCGCCTTGCGCAAGACCGGTAACCAGCACTGGCTTGAGATTGGCTCGTGCCGCATAGATAGCGGCGCTATAACCAGCGGGACCGGATCCGAGAATCAGGAGACGGCAATGCTTGGAACGAGTGGTCATAAAATGGATATGGGGATTTATTTGCAAAAAAGCAATACTTTAGCAGCGAAAATCCAGCAATGTCGAGCTATAGCGCGGGTTTTTTCCTGCAGGGCGCCGATTTCCGGCAACGCAATACGCGAAGCGTGGCAGGCATCTGCCGAAAATTCCTCCGCCCCGCGCCAGCCGGAAGATCGGATCAGTCTGGTTTTTGTCATTCTGCGGGTCCGAGGGGCATCGAGGCGTCTCGGCGTGACGCGGATCGGCTGATCTGGCAGACTATAGGCTGGTTCGTGCAGCACCGGCCGGTGTTGCGGTATAGAACAAGAACGTGGGGTTGAAGTACATGCCAGCACAGTTCGCACTGAATCCGCAGATCCTGAAAAGCGTTCCGCTGTTCTCCTCGTTTTCGGACCTGCAACTCAACCAATTGTTGAGTTGCGTCCAGCACCGCAGTTATCCCCGCAATTCCTTCATATTGCGCGCGGGAGAAGAAACCGATGCGCTTTACATCATTCTGTCTGGCCGCGTGAAGGTGCTGATTCCCGATGAGGAAGGGCATGAAGTGATTCTTTCCGTCATGGGGCCGCACGAGTTCTTCGGCGAAATGGGATTGCTCGACGACCAGCCCCGCTCGGCCAGCGCGGAAACCCTCGAATCGTGCGAAATGCTGCGCCTGTCCAAGGCCGGCTTTACCGCCATACTCAAGGACAATTTCGAGCTGGCGATGCTGATCATCCGCAACCTGGTCAGGCGGTTGCGCGACGCCGATCGTAAGATCGAAAGCCTGGCGTTGATCGACGTCTACGGGCGCGTAGCGCGGCTGCTGATCGATATGGCGGAGAACGTCGAGGGCAAGTGGATCGTCGCGCACGCGCCACCCAAGCAGGAGATCGCGCGCATGATCGGCGCTTCGCGCGAAATGGTGAGCCGGGTAGTGAAGGATTTACAACGCAAAGGCCTGATTCGTGCCGAAAAGCGCCGCATCTACGTGCTCGACAGGCAATCCATGCAACGGCGGGCTTCCACTCGCCATTCCGAACGTCATCATGCCTGAATCCCGCCAGCAGTGATGAGCATTTGTTCACTGTTCAGCAGGTATGCCTGTGGTATAAATTTTGCTGCGGATATAACAAATTCCGGGGGTAGACGGCAGAGGGGCCCCAACCAGCGGAGGGAACGAACCATGAATACTCGCAAACTGGTCCTCAGGCAGGCGGGTTTTCTGATAATGGCGCTGTTCAGCATTGCGGCATTTGCCGCCGCCGGGGCGGGGACGGTAACGCACCTGAGCGGCACGCTCTCGGTGCAGCGACCGGACGGCAGCGTGCGTATCCTGTCGCAGAAGTCCGAGGTCAACCCGGGCGACGTGCTGACGACCCAGCGTGACAGCTACGCGCAGATCAACTTTACCGACGGCAGCTCGCTGACGATGCGGCCCAACACGCAGTTCAAGCTTGAGCAGTACAACTTCGTCCAGGACAAGCCGCAGGAAGACAGCGCGTTCCTGCGCCTGATCAAGGGCGGGCTGCGCACGGTAACCGGGCTGGTGGGCAAGCGCGGGAATCAGGACGCCTACAAGATCGGCACGAACACGGCGACGATCGGTATTCGCGGCTCCTCCGGCGATACGCTGGACTGCACGTACGGCTGCGAGGGCGTCACCAGCACCAGCGACCAGCTCGAGCGCGGTGTCTATCACACCACGTATACCGGCAGCTATATCATGCAGAACGAGGCAGGCTCGCAGATCATCGGGGAAGGCCAGTTCGGCTTTGCCAAGGATCTGAAGACTCCGCCGGTCATCCTGCCGGGCGACCCGGGCCTCAATCTGAACCAATTACCCTTCACCCTTGGTGTCGGTGGCGGCGGGATTCGCGGTGGCCCGGGCCAGGAGTGTGTGGTGCGTTAACGCAAGCGCCGCCCTTCTACCGACAAACCCCGCCTGGTGCGGGGTTTGTTTTTTGAGGCGTCAGAAACGCTCTCGTGCCATATCCTCAGCATCTTCTGCAGGAACGGCTGACAGGTGCTTACGCTTCCATACCGCCCGCGTTCTTGTGGAAACCGACGGGAAGTCCACAGTCTGCGGTCTTTCGATGTACAATCAAAAAGTTAATCAACCATTTCATGATCTTCAGCAAGAAATCACCGAGTGGGCGGGCGGCCAGCAATCCGCTGCCGCCCAAGCTGGCCGCGCTGGTACGTGAATTCTGGTGGCTCGCACTGCTCGGTGTCGCGCTCTATCTCGCGCTTGTCCTTTATACCTACCACCCTGCGGATCCTGGATGGTCGCGCAGTGCCAGTGCCACCGCGGTGAATAATGCGGGCGGCAGAATCGGGGCCTGGATTGCGGATGTCATGTTGTACGTTTTCGGGCTCTCGGCGTACTGGTGGGTCGCGTTTTGCGCCGTTTTGGTCTGGTGGAGTTTCCGCCGGATTGAAGGGGTGCCGAAGACGGACCGGAGGTCGTACGCCATAGCCGTGATAGGGTTTGCCGTGGTGCTCCTTGCGAGCAGCGGCATCGAAGCGGTACGCCTGCACAGCGTGAGGGCGACCCTGCCGTACGCGCCCGGAGGCATATTGGGCGCGGTAGTGGGGGATACACTGGTGCAAGCGCTCGGATTTACCGGTGGCACCCTCATCCTGCTGATATTGTTCGCAGCCGGGCTCAGCCTGTTCTCCGGGATATCGTGGCTGACCGTGATCGAGCGCTTGGGGGGATGGGTTGAAGCCACTTGCCTGTTCGTGATGCAGAAACTGCAGGAGCGGGAAGACCGGCGCGCCGGTGAACAGGCGGCGACCAAGCG
>DAIDBG010000154.1 GCA_027310225.1 bacterium
CCTTCAACATCTGCGCCCCCATGTTCTCGAACTTGTCCTTCAGCTCGATCTCCTTCGCCACCGAAACCCCGTCCTTGGTGACCGTGGGCGCCCCAAAAGAGCGCTCCAGCACCACATTACGGCCCTTCGGGCCCAGGGTGACCTTCACCGCGTCGGCAAGAACGTTCACCCCCGCCACGATCTTGTTGCGGGCGAAGTCGTGAAACCTGACGTCTTTCGCTGCCATGTCTGCTTTCTCCCGTTGAACGGACTTACTTGCCTTCGATCACGCCCATGATGTCTTCTTCGCGCATCACGAGCAGCTCGTCGCCTTTGACCTTCACGGTCTGCCCGGAATACTTCCCGAACAGAATCTTGTCACCGACCTTGATGTCGAGGGGGCGCACCTTGCCGTCCTCCAGAATCTTGCCCTTGCCCACGGCAACGACCTCACCCTGATCAGGCTTCTCCGCCGCAGTATCGGGAATCACAATCCCGGAAGCAGTCTTGCGCTCTTCTTCCAACCGCCTCACGATCACACGGTCGTGCAACGGACGTATCTTCATCGGCTAACCTCTCTTGTGGAATTGACTGGGATGACCGAGAAACAGTGCGCTTGGCACTCGTCTCCATCGAGTGCCAATAATACCCGCAAGATTATAGAAAGACAATGGGTTAGCTAGATATAGCTGACGTGTCAGTTAGCGCAAACTAATTAGCGGGGTATGGGCCCTTCTAAAGAAATCAGCGCAGGTCAGGCGCTGAGATCCGGCTGTCTGCTGACGACAACGCCGAAACGGTAAACCGTCCTGCGGTTGCCGTCGCACTGGGGCGGAATCGGACGATGCGGGCAGGGCGGGGGCCGCCGTCCCTTGGCGGTCAGGGTAGCGTCATCGGCATAGTCGGCCCAGATGCCGCCACTGACCGGCCGGAACAGCCACATCAGGTAGCCGCGGTTCGCCGCGAGTTGCACCAGTTCACCGGCATCCGGCGCATCAGATACCACCATTTGGTTGCCGTTGATGCCGAAGGGGAAAGTACCGAACGCCTGCAGGCACTCGATCGCCTCTGTCGAGGACGCGCCGCGTCGCATGCAGCCCGGGCGCTCGGCACGCGAAACGTCCCACGCGCCCAACTCCCACGCTGCCTCCATCGTCGCCCGGTCCACCGCGACGAGCTCCTTCCAGCGGTCGTTCAACTGCAGTGCGGAGCTCGGCACCGGCGTGTAGGACACCGTCCCGGCCTGCTCGACCTCTGTAAGTTTCTCATTGATGAAACCGTGCCAGTGCAGTGTCAGAATCACCGGCGTATCGGGGCACGGCACCGCCGCCACCGTGATGCCGACCAGCGGCAGGTCGGTCGCGGCGATCTGGTCTTCGATGCGCTCAAGCAGCTGCATGGCCAAGCTCGCTCCTTTCGGGTGCTAAACTGATTTCGCCCGGACGCGCGGCGCCGGACGAAATCCGCCGCTTGGAACGGACGGTTGGGCCGCCGCTCAACTGTCGGGTACACACCGGTACAACACGAGCAAGATCAATGCCACTCATTCCAATCCAACGTTGCGCATTTTTTTAAGGCCTCCGCAATCAAAATGCAAACCAGCACTCGCAGTGGTCTGCTGCTAAAACGCAGCCTCGCCGCGGTCTGGCACCCTTGCACCCAGATGAAGCAGCATGAATCGCTGCCGCTCGTGCCGGTAGCGCGGGGGGCGGGGTGCTGGCTCTACGATTTCGACGGCCGGCGCTACCTCGACGCCATCAGCTCCTGGTGGGTCAATCTTTTCGGGCACTGCAATCCCCGCATCAACGCCGCCCTGCGCGATCAGCTCGACCGCCTTGAGCACGTGCTGCTCGCCGGCTTCAGCCACGAGCCGGTCGTCGAGCTCTCGGAGCGCCTCGCGCGCGCGACCGGCGGGGCGCTCGGCCATTGCTTCTACGCGAGCGACGGCGCTTCCGCCGTCGAGATCGCGCTCAAGATGAGCTTTCACCACTGGCGCAATTGCGGCCGCCCCGCGAAGAGCGGTTTCGTGAGCCTCGCCGGGAGCTACCATGGCGAGACCCTGGGCGCCCTTGCTGTGAGCGACGTCGCACTCTTCAAGGACACCTATGCGCCGCTCTTGATGAGGAGCAGCCAAGTGATGAGCCCGGATTGGCGGCTCGCGGAAAAGGGCGAGTCGGCGCGTGACTATGCGGTGCGGTGCGCCGGGGCCCTGGAGCGGCACCTGGAGCGGCATCACGAGGAGACCGCGGCACTGATCGTGGAGCCCCTGGTGCAGGGTGCGGGCGGCATGGCGATGCACGACGCCGAGTACCTGCGGCGCGCGCGCGCGATCTGCGACCGTCATTCGGTGCACCTCATCGCCGACGAGATCATGACCGGCTTCGGCCACACCGGCACCTTCTTCGCCCATGAGCAGGCCGGCATCACGCCCGACTTCCTGTGCCTGTCGAAAGGTCTTACCGGCGGCTACCTGCCGCTTTCTGTGGTCATGACACGCGATCCCGTTTATCGGGCGTTCTACGACGACGCGGTGAGCCGGGGCTTCCTTCACTCGCATTCCTACACCGGCAACGCGCTCGCCTGCCGTGCCGCGCTTGCCACGCTCGACCTCTTCGAGCAGGAGCGCGTGCTGGAGGCGAACCGTCTCAAGAGCGCCCGGCTCACCGCCGCCGCACGGGCGATCTCGCAGCATCCCCGGGTGCGGCAATTCCGCAACACCGGCATGGTCTGGGCGTTCGAGGTGGACACGCGGGACGAGCTGTTCGCGCACAGATTCTTCGCCCGGGCGCTCGAACGCGAACTCCTGCTGCGGCCGCTTGGCAATACCGTCTATTTCATGCCGCCCTATGTAATCGGTGAGGACGAGACCGCTCTCCTCGTCGCGCGCACCGCGGAGCTTCTCGACGCAGCGGACTGACCGGCGGGATGAAGCTGGCGTTTTGCGGTGCAGCGGGAGAGGTGACCGGCTCGTGCTACTCACCCATGCCCACATTGACCCCTCCGGACTGCTGCCGCGGCTCGTTCTCGAGGGGTTCCACGGGCCGATCTACGCCACCGCCGCGGCCGGAGATACGCTGCCGATTCCGCGATGCCGGCCATATCCTCGGCTCCACCATCGTCAAGCTATGGCTGAGCAAGGGAGCGGCGAGTAGCAAGCTCGTTTTTTCGGGAGACATCGGCGAGCGGCATGTGCGAGGCCGGCCGCATCAAGCACCATCTGCGGCATAATCTCGCCAGACCAGCATGCACCATCATCATCACCGGTTTCCAGGCGGAGGGCACGCTGGGGCGCAAGCTCGTGAACGGCGCGGCCGAGGTGCGCATCTTCGGCATCCCGGTGCCGGTGCGCGCGCAGATCTACACCATCGGGGGGTTCTCGGCGCACGCCGACCAGCGGGGGCTCCTCGACTGGCGCGGACGGTTCAAGCGTCCGCCGCACGCGACCTACGTTGCGCGCGGCGAAGCAGGCATCGCCGAAACCTTTGCCGGCGCCATCCGCGAGCGCCTCAAGTGGCGCGCGGTGGAAGTGCCGCGGCAGGGCATGAGCGTGAGCATGTAGCGTCAACCACGATATTCGCCATCCGTTCCACACTCATGCGTTTCCTGCTGTTTGTCGTCGTCTGGTTCGCCGCGGGTCTGCCGCTCCCGGCATCCGCGCAGTCCACCACCTTGCCGGAGCCGGTGGCACGCGCGCTCGCGCAGGCCGGCATACCCGAGAACGCGGCGGCATTCTACGTGCGCGAGGTCGGCGCCGAGCGCCCCCTCGTCGCCGCGGGCGCCGATCGTGCGCTCAACCCGGCCTCGACCATCAAGCTTCTCACCGCCTTCGCCGCACTGGAAACGCTGGGTCCCGCCTACCGCTGGGTCACCGGGGCCTACGCTGCCGGCCCGCTCAATAACAAAGGCGTGCTGGAGGGGGACCTCGTCATCAAGGGGCAGGGCGACCCCAAGCTGACGCTGGAGAATTTCTGGCTGCTGCTGCGGAACCTGCGCGGCCGCGGCGTGCGCGAGATCCGCGGCGACCTCGTGCTCGACCGTGGCTATTTCGAAGCCGAAGCCTTCGACCCGGCGCGCTTCGACGAGCAGCCGATGCGCCCCTACAACACCGGCCCGGACGCGCTGCTCGTCAACTTCAAGGCGGTGCGGCTGCTGTTCGTCCCCGACGTGGAAGCGCGCGCGGTGCGCATCATCCCGGAGCCGGCGCTGCCCCAGGTGCGGATCGTCAACAACCTCGCGCTGGATGCGGCCGGCGCATGCGGAGACTGGGTCGGAAAACTCAGGCTGGAGGCGCAGGGCGGGGTTGCGGCCGCGCGCCTCGCCTTCAACGGCAGTTTCGCGGCGAGCTGCGGCGAGCGCACGCGCAATTTCAGCGTGCTCGGCCAGGCCCAGTACACGCTGGCGTTGTTCCGCGAGCTGTGGCGGGAGCTGGGCGGCGTCTTCCGCGGCACGGTGCGCGAGGGGGTGGCGGCCCCTGAAGCGCGGCTGATCGCGAGCATCGAATCGCCGCCGCTCGCCGAGATCGTTCGTGACATGAACAAATTCTCGAACAACGTCATGGCGCGCCAGCTGTTCCTGACGCTGGGCGCGGCGGGGGCGGGTGCGCCCGCAACCGCCGGCAAGGCCGACAGCATCATCCGCCAGTGGCTCGCGCAGAAAGGATTGTCGTTTCCCGAACTGGTGCTGGAGAACGGCTCGGGGCTTTCCCGCATCGAGCGAATCAGCGCGAGAAGCCTCGGAGAGCTGCTGCTCGCCGCCTTCGCGAGCCCGGTGATGCCCGAGTTGATGGCCTCGCTCCCGCTCGCCGCGGTGGACGGTACCCTGAAGAAGCACCTTTCCGGCGCCGAGGTCGCCGGCCGCGCGCACCTCAAGACCGGATCGCTCTCCGGCGTAAGCGCGATCGCGGGTTACGTGCTCGACAATCAGGGGCGGCGCGTGGTCGTGGTATTCATGGTCAACCACGTCAACGCCGGCAATGCGCAGCCGGTGCAGGAGGCGTTGCTCAAGTGGGTCTATAACCGCTGAGGATTTTGCCGGCCCGCAGGACCGGCAAAATCCTCAACTGTTGGCTTGGTCTTCAAGTTCTAACTACGCGAGCATCTCCTGCAAAAAAGCCGGGGTCCCCCGGCTTTTTTGTTGTGATAAAGGGACCTTTTACATTGATTCGAAAGCATCAAAGTCCCAGCTCGCGCCACAGCGCGTCCACCCGGCGCTTCACTTCCGCGCTCATCGCGATCGGCTCGCCCCAGTGGCGGTCGGTTTCGCCCGGCCATTTGTTGGTCGCGTCTATCCCCATTTTCGAACCCAGTCCGGGCAGGGGGCTCGCGAAATCCAGGTAATCAATCGGCGTATTGGCCGCAATGAGGACATCGCGCTGCGGGTCCACCCGCGTGGTGAGCGCCCAGATGACCTCCTTCCAGTCGCGCACGTTGACATCGTCGTCGGTGACGATGATGAACTTGGTGTACAGGAACTGGCGGAGAAACGACCAGACGCCGAACATCACGCGCCTGGCGTGCCCCGGATACTGCTTTTTCATGCTCACGCACGCGAGCCGGTAGGAACAGCCCTCCGGCGGCAGGTAGAAGTCCGTGATCTCGGGAAACTGCCGCGCGAGGAGCGGCACGAACACTTCGTTCAGCGCCATGCCGAGCACCGCCGGCTCGTCCGGCGGCTTGCCGGTGTAAGTCGAGTGGTAAATCGGGTCTCGCCGGGTCGTGATCCGCTCAATGGTAAAAACCGGGAAGCGTTCTGTTTCATTGTAATAGCCGGTGTGGTCGCCGAACGGCCCCTCGAGCGCGGTCTCGCCGGGATGGATCCAGCCCTCGAGCACGATCTCGGCGCTCGCGGGGACCTGCAGGTCGTGGGTGAGACACTGGGTGATCTCGGTTTTCGCTCCGCGCAGGAGCCCCGCGAACTGGTACTCGGAAAGCGTATCGGGCACCGGCGTAACGGCTCCCAGCATCGTGGCGGGATCCGCCCCGAGGGCGACTGCCACCGGGAACGGCTCGCGCGGGTGCGCGAGCGCGTGATCGCGAAAGTCGAGCGCGCCGCCGCGCTGCGCGAGCCAGCGCATGATCACCTTGTTCTTCGCGATCACCTGCTGGCGGTAGATACCGAGGTTCTGGCGGCGCTTGCCGGGTCCGCGCGTCACCGTGAGCCCCCACGTGATGAGCGGCGCGGCGTCGTTCGGCCAGCAGGTCTGGATCGGCAGCCGCGCGAGGTCCGCCTCGGTGCCTTCCCGCACCGTTTCCTGGCACGCGGCGCGGGACACGACACGCGGCTGCATCGCCAGCACCCGCCTGAGCAGCGGGAGCTTCTCCCACGCGTCCTTCCAGCCGCGTGGCGGCTCCGGTTCCTTGAGGTAGGCGAGCAGCCGGCCGATTTCGCGCAACGCCGCGACGGGGTCGTCCGCGTCCACGCCCATGCCGAGCGCAACGCGCTTCATCGTCCCGAAGAGGTTCCCCAGTACCGGCATGGTGTGGCCCCTCGGCTTTTCGAAGAGCAGCGCCGGCCCGGCGCGCTTGAGCATGCGGTCGCAGATTTCGGTCATCTCGAGCCGCGGATCAACCGTCGCGGCCACCCGCTTCAATTCCCCCCGGGCCTCGAGCCGGGCGAGAAAGTCCCGCAGGTCGCTGTACTTCACCGTCCGCCTCCGCGCCACACGCGAGCGCCCGTCACGGGACGACGCCCCGCCGGAACTGAACGTCGAGCGCCAGCCCGGCAAAGACCGCGAACCCGACCCAGTTGTTGTTGAGGAAGGCCCGGAAGCAGCGTTCGCGCTCCCGCCCGCGGATCAGGGTGTACTGATGGCCCGCCAGCGCCGCCGCCGCGGCAAGACCCAGGTAGTAGAGCGCGCCGAGGCGCAGCCACCAGCCGAGCGCCGCCAGGGTGGCGAGAAACAGCGCGTGCGCCACCATGACGCCGGCCACATCGTGGCGCCCGAGCAGGATTGCGGAGGATTTCAGTCCGAGCATCACGTCGTCGTCACGGTCCACCATCGCATACTCGGTATCGTAGGCGATCGTCCAGAACATGTTGGCGGCCACCATCACCCACGCCGTCGCCGGCACGAGCCCGGTCTGTGCGGCGTACGCCATCGGGATGGAAAAACCGAAGGCGATGCCGAGCCAGGCCTGGGGGAAGGCGAAGAAGCGCTTGAGGAAAGGATAGATCACGGTGAGCGCGAGCGCCACGAACGACAGCATCACGGTAAGACGGTTGAACTGCAGCACCAGCACGAAGGCGAGCAGGAACAGCACCCCCGCCAGCGCGAGCGCCTCCCGCGGCCCGATCAGGCGCGCGGCGAGCGGGCGGTTCCTGGTGCGCTCGACGTGCGGATCGAAATCGCGGTCGGCGAAGTCGTTGACGATGCAGCCGGCGGAACGCATGAGGATCACGCCGGACACAAAGATCAGCAGGATGTCGGGCTCGGGGATGCGGTACCGCGCGAGCCACAGCCCCCACAGCGCCGGCCACAGCAACAGCAGGGTGCCGATCGGCCGGTCGAGCCGCATCAGATTCTCGTACGCGTTCAGCCGCTCCTTGAGCGTCATAGTCGCAGGATGCCGGGCAGGAAAATTTCGGTCACCAGTATAGGCGATCCATGCAAGGTGAATAACGAGCGCCGCGCCCACAGCGCCGGCGTACGGGCGCCGAGCGCCGCCCGCGCCCGCGCGCCGAGCTCATCGCGCACGCTTAACTTGCGGAACCTGAGCGGATAGCGCCGCACCCGCGGATCGGCGAACAGCGCCGCGCCGAGGGGGCGCGTGCCGAGACGCGCGAGCACCCGCCACGGGCCGCGCAGGTCACGCCGCCGCACCACGCTGTGCGCGAATACGACGGGGGTGCCGCCGCAGTAGAGGCAGACCTCGCGCACCAGCGCAAGCCGCGCTCCACCGGCGCCGAGAAAACGCTCGTCGCGCGTCACGCGCCGCGGCCCCTGGTAGAGGAGCCGCACGCCGAACGCGGCGCAGCGCGCCCGGATGCGGCTGGTGAGCGAGCCGCGGCCGGTCAGCCAGCGGCGGTAGCGGCCGGCACCGGCGGCGGGGCGGCGAAGCCAGCAGCGGTCGCGCGGTACCCTGCTCACAACGGGCTCCGGCTCAGACCTTGAGGTACTCGTGACGCGCGCCGAGCCAGCGCGCGAGATGAGCACGCGCGCGGTCCGGCTCCTCGCGCAGGAGCCGGACCGCGACCGTGCGCGCCTGATCGAGCAGGTCGAGGTCGGTGTTGAGGTCTGCGAACCGCAGCAGGGGGACGCCGCTCTGGCGCGCGCCGAGGAGTTCGCCGGGGCCGCGCAGCCGCAGGTCGTGGCGCGCGATCTCGAAGCCGTCGCTGTTCTCGTAGATGATCTTCAGCCGCTCGCGCGCGGCCGCGGTGAGCGGGTTCGCATAGAGCAGGATGCAGGTGGCCGCGTCGGCGCCGCGGCCGACGCGCCCGCGCAACTGGTGCAGTTGCGCGAGCCCCATGCGCTCGGCGTGCTCGATCACCATGAGCGTCGCATTCGGCACGTCCACGCCCACCTCGATCACGGTGGTGGCCACGAGCAGCTGGATCGCGCCGCTGCGAAACGCTTCCATGGTCCGCGTTTTCTCCTCGCCCCTGAGGCGTCCGTGCACCAGCCCGAGCCTGAGCTCGGGAAAGGTCGCAGCGAGCGTAGCGTGCGTCTCGAGAGCGGTCTTGAGCTGCAGCGCCTCAGATTCCTCGATCAGCGGGCACACCCAGTAGGCCTGGCTGCCGGCGACACAGGCATCGCGCACGCGCTGAATCACCTCGCCGCGACGCGCTTCCGACACGAGCCTGGTCGCAACCGGCGTGCGCCCCGGGGGCAGCTCGTCAATCATCGAGACATCGAGATCGGCGTAGTAGCTCATGGCGAGGGTGCGCGGGATCGGCGTGGCGCTCATCATGAGCTGGTGCGGCTGCGCGCCCGGGTCCGGGCGCGCGCCCTTCATGCGCAGCGCGAGCCGCTGGTGCACGCCGAAGCGGTGCTGCTCGTCCACCACGGCGAGCGCAAGATCGGAAAACCCGACCTCCTCCTCGATCAGCGCATGGGTGCCGACGGCGATTTTCGCCTCGCCCTTCGCAACCGCCGCCAGCGCGGCGCGCTTGTCCCGGCGCCCGAGGCTGCCGGAGAGCCACACCACTCCGACCCCGAGCGGGGTGAGCCATCCGGCGAATTTGCGGTGGTGCTGCTCCGCGAGAATCTCGGTC
This sequence comes from bacterium, assembly GCA_027310225.1. Classification (GTDB taxonomy): domain Bacteria; phylum Pseudomonadota; class Gammaproteobacteria; order Burkholderiales; family SG8-41; genus SG8-41. The sequence goes on from DAIDBG010000154.1 coordinate 9,190, forward strand.
GGCGCCATCACTGCGACCTGGCAGCCGTTCTCCACGCACTGGGCCGCCGCCAGCGCCGCAACCACGGTCTTGCCGCTGCCGACGTCCCCCTGCAGCAGGCGCTGCATGGGGTGCGGGCCGGCGAGGTCGCGTTCAATCTCCCGCCAGGCTTTGCGCTGGGCGCGGGTAAGCTCGAAAGGCAGCTGCCCGAGCAGCGCCTGCGTCAGCTCGCCGCGCGAACGCAACGCCGGCGCGCCGGTCGCACGGCGCCGCTGGTGGTGCAGGCGCATCGAGAGCTGTTGCGCCAGCAGTTCGTCGAACTTCATCCTGCGCCAGGCCGGGTGGCGCCGCTCCGACAACGCCGCGATCTCGATACGCGGCGGGGGGTTGTGCAGCAGCATCACCGCTTCGCGGAACGGCGGCATGCCCAGCCGCGCGATCAGATCGCCCGGCAGCGTGTCGCCGAGGTCGCAGCCGGCGAGCGCGTGCGCGATCAGCCGCCGCAGCGCGTCCTGGGCCAGGCCGGCGGTCGTCGGGTAAACCGGCGTGAGCGCGCGCGCAACCGGGACCTCCCCGTGCAGCACGCGATACCTCGGATGCACCATCTCGGACCCGAAGAAACCGTGCCGGATCTCGCCGAATGCCCGCACCCGCGTGCCGGCCGCAAGCTGCTTCAGCTGGCTGCCGTAGAAGTTGAAGAAGCGCAGCGTCAGCACGCCGCTGCCATCCTGGATATGGCAGACGAGCTGGCGCCTGGGGCGGTACCGGACATCGGCTTCGACCACCTCGCCCTCGACCAGCGCCGGCTGGCCGACCGGCGCCTCGTTGATGGGGTAGAGCCGGGTCTCGTCATCGTAGCGCAGCGGCAGGTGCAGGACGAGATCGAGTTTCGAGGCGATGCCGAGTTTCGCCAGTTTGCCGAGCGTGGCCTGGCTCAGCCCGGTCAGCGAGGATTGAGGATTGAGGATTGAGCGGCTTGGGCAGTGATGGAGTTGCTGGTCGCGGACGGCCTGCGCGCCTTGGCTGATACGCTCACAGTACGCTCCGGGGATCGAGAACTTGCCTACTCAATCCTCAATCCTAGCAACTCAATCCTGCAGCACCATGATCGCGTCCATCTCCACCAGCGCCCCGCGCGGAAGGCCCGCCACCCCGACGGTCGCGCGCGTGGGGTAGGGCGCGATGAAGTACGAAGCCATGATCTCGTTGACGCGCGCGAAATTGCCGAGATCGGTGAGATAGATCGTGAGCCTGACGACGTCGCGCAGGCCCCCGCCCGCCGCCTGCGCCACCGCCTTCAGGTTCTCGAATACGCGGCGGGTCTGGGCCTCGATGCCGGGGACGAGCTCCATGGTCGCCGGGTCGAGCCCGATCTGGCCCGCGAAGTACACCGTGTTACCGCTGCGCACCGCCTGCGAGTACGGCCCGATTGCCTTGGGCGCGGCGTCGGTATGGATGATCTGCTTGGACATGTTCCCTCTTGTGTTTCCCGTGGCCGGGCGCGAGTGCGTATGATGGAACGCCCCCCGCAAGATTTCAATCGAGTTGTCCAGTGCTAGCCGGGCAGGTGCAACACGGTCTTGGCGAGAATGTTGCGCTGGATCTCGCTCGAGCCGCCGTAAATGGTCGCGGGAAGCGAATAATAGAAGGGGCTCAGGAAGTCGGCCTCCACGCCGCCGATGTCGTGTACGCCGGCGATGGCGCCTTCCTCGGCGCCGGTCTCGAGCAGCAACCCGCTCAGGCGCTGCCAGGTTTCCATCGCCCAGATCTTGAGCATCGAAACGTCCGGCCCGAGGGGTTCGCCGCGCTTCACCTTCCCGACAAAGCGGCCGTAGAGCGCGGCAAGGTCCTCGAGATCGAGCTTGAGCGCTGCGAACCGGTCAACGAAGGCGGGGTCGTCGAACAGGCCTTTCGCGCGCGCGAGAAGCTCCAGGCGGTTGAGCGCGTACTGCGGGCGGCGCGGGCTGCCGATGTTGAGTCGCTCGAAGGAAAGCAGCGCCTTCGCCACGGTCCAGCCCTCGTTCAGCCCCCCCACGAGGTTTTCGCGCGGCACGCGCACGCTGTCGAAGAACACCTCGCAGAACTCCGCGTGCCCCGCGAGGTTGCGGATCGGGCGGACGGTGATGCCGGGGGTCTTCAGGTCCACCAGCAGGAAGCTGATGCCCGCCTGCTTCTCTGCCTGCCGGTCGGTGCGCGCAAGCAGGTAGATGTGGGTTGCCTCGTCGGCGAACGAGGTCCAGGTCTTCTGTCCGTTCACCACGAAGTCGTCGCCCTCGAGGACCGCGGATGTCTGAAGGCTCGCGAGGTCCGACCCGGCGTTCGGCTCGGAGTAGCCCTGGCACCAGATGTACTCGCCGGAGAGCGTGCGCGGCAGGTAGTGGTTCTTCTGCGCCTCGGTGCCGAAGCGCATGAGGAGCGGGCCGACCTGCGTGACGCCCTGGTCCGGCGGGCGCGCGACGCCGTAGCGCTCCATTTCTTCGAGATAGATCACCATCTTGCCGGCATCGAGCGCCATGCCGCCCCACTCGCGCGGCCAGTTGGGAGCGATCCAGCCTTTCGTATAGAGCTTGCGCCACCAGTCCTTCATTTCGCTCCAGCGTGCGCGGCGCAAAATGTAACGCAAGTGCGGCGGATATTCGCGTTCGAAGAACGCCCGCACCTCGCGGCGGAAAGCCTCGTCGCTCAGCGCGTTGTAGTCGCACGCGGCCGTCACGGTCGCCTCTGCGCCGTCATCCGCATGTAGCGCCGGCGGTGCGCGGTCGCGTTGCCGAGCCACGCGGCGAGCACCAGCGCACGTTTGAGATAAAGCCCCGTGTCGTGCTCGTCGGTGAAACCGATCGCGCCGTGCAGCTGGATCGCCTCGCGCGTGATCTTCAGCGCGGCCTCCGAGCAGCGCGCCTTCACCCGGCTCGCGATCGCGGCGCGCGTTTCCGCGTCGGGATCGCGATCGAGCGCGGCGAGCGCCTCCTCGATCACGGCCGAGGACAATTCCTTCTGGATATGGAGATCCACGGCGCGGTGCTGCAGGGCCTGGAAGCTGCCGATCGGTCTTCCGAACTGCACCCGTGTCCTGAGGTAATCGAGGCTCACCTCGAGCGCCCGGCTCATCACCCCGTAGAGCTCGGCGGCCGCGATCGCGCACGCGTAGTCGAGGGCACGCGCCAGCGCCCCGGCCGCCGCAGCGCCG
>DAIDBG010000156.1 GCA_027310225.1 bacterium
GGGTGGGGGGGCGTTATTCGGTGTGGTCGGCAATCGGGCTGCCGGTCGCGCTCGCCGTCGGGATGGACCGCTTCGAGGAATTCCTCGCCGGCGCGCGCGCGATGGACGAGCACTTCGCCGCTACGCCGCTCGAGCGCAACCTGCCCGTGGTGCTGGGACTGCTCGAGGTGTGGCACTCGGACTTCTTCGGGGCGCGGTCGCACGCCGTGCTGCCGTACGACGAGCGGCTGCGGCTGCTGCCCGCCTACCTGCAGCAGCTCGAAATGGAGTCATGCGGAAAATGCGTGACGCGCGACGGCGGGCGCGCCGGCTATGCGACCGCGCCGGTCGTATGGGGCACCAGCGGCACCAACGGCCAGCACGCATACTTCCAGCTGCTGCACCAGGGCGCACACATTATCCCCGCGGACTTCATCGCGTGCTGCGAGCCGCATCACCGTCTGCCGGCGCATCACGCGATCCTGCTCGCCAACTTTTTCGCCCAGACCGAGGCCCTGATGCGCGGCCGGACCGCGGAAGAGGCCGCGGAGGAAATGCGCGCCGAAGGACTGCCCGGGGACGAAATCCAGCGCCTGCTCCCGCACCGCGTATTCGACGGCAACCGGCCGACCACCTCCATCGTGCTCGACCGGCTGGAGCCGGGAACGCTCGGCGCGCTGATCGCGCTCTACGAGCACAAGGTGTTCGTCGAGAGCGTGATCTGGGATATCAACGCGTTCGACCAGTGGGGCGTGGAGCTCGGCAAGCAGCTCGCCGGACGCGTCCTGCCCGAGCTCGACGGCAGCGCCCCGGTCTCAGGCCATGACGCCTCGACCAACGGCCTGATCAACCACTACAAATCGATCCGCTGGGCGTGGCCGCAAGCGGCTCGATAACGAGGACCCGGGAGTACGAGTGCAGGGGACGCGACGAGCAGGCCGCCAGCCCGATCCCGGACCACGGCTTGGCCCGCGTAATCACGGGCGGTGAGGGGGCCGGGCGTGCGACAATTCGCAGGGGCAATTGCGACGGACCGGGCTTACATTGATGAATGATGCCGGAGGACAAAAAATGAACGACGAAGCGCTGAACATGAGCATCCGCAAGTTCCTCAAGATCGTGGGCGTCAATTCCCAGCTCGCGATCGAAAAGGCGGTCGCCCGGGCGGTGGCCGATGGCAGGCTCAAGGGCAACGAGGCCTTTCCCGCGACCATGACGCTCTCGATCGGCAAGCTCGACATGAACGTCAGGTACGACGGCGAAATCCGCCTGGAATGATTTCAGCAATACGGCCGGCGGTTGTATCAACAACGCTGTCGCGGCTCGAGCGCCACGCCTTCACCAGGCGGATTAAATTACATTTTCTCAAGCTCGTCAGAGCTTGAGAAAATGTTCGCGGTAGTGCTTGAGCTCCGCGATGGACTCGTAGATGTCGGCGAGCGCCTCGTGCTTGCCGTGCTTGGTGAGGCCCGCCATGATGTCCGGCTTCCAGCGCTTCGCCAGCTCCTTCAGGGTGCTCACGTCGAGGTTGCGGTAGAGGAAATGGGCTTCGAGCCGCGGCATGTAGCGCGCGAGAAAGCGCCGGTCCTGGTGCACCGAGTTGCCGCACATCGGCGACAGCTTGGGCGGCACGTGCTCGGCGAGAAACGCGAGCATTCGCTCCTCGACGCCGGCCTCCGACAATGTCGAGGCCCTCACGCGCTCGATCAGCCCCGATTTCCCGTGGGTGGACCGGTTCCAGTCGTCCATGCCGCCCAGCACGGCATCGGGCTGGTGCACCACCAGCACCGGCGCCTCCGCCACGGTGTTCAGCCGGGAGTCGGTCACCACGATCGCGATTTCCAGAATGCGGTCGGTGTCCGGGTTGAGCCCGCTCATCTCCATGTCGATCCAGATGAGGTTGTTGGGGTCCTGTGCCATGATTATTATTGAGGTGACGGCGGATTTTTTGCGGGGGGTATTGTGTCACAGTTCGCGTTTTCCCGTCAGAGCGGCGCATTGCGATGAACACCTTCGGCATGGTCTTTATCGCGGCGCTCCTGCTCGCCGCCGCGACACGCCTGTGGCTCGGCTGGCGGCACGTGAGCCACGTCGCCGCGCACCGCGCGCGCGTGCCGCCGGAGTTCGCCGGCGAGATCAGTGTCGCCGCGCACCAGAAGGCCGCGGACTACACCTGCGCCAAGACGCGCTTCGCCATGACGGGGGTCGTGACCGACGCCGTGGTTGTGGCCGCGCTCACCTTCGGCGGCGTGCTGCAGTGGCTGCACGGGGTTTCCGCGGCCTGGCTGCCGGAAGGCGTCGCGCGCGGGCTCGCGCTGATTGTACTGACCGGGGCGCTGATGACGCTGGTTGACGCGCCCTTCGGCCTTTACCGGACGTTCGTCATCGAGCAGCGCTTCGGCTTCAACAAGATGACGCTGGGCCTGTACTTCCTCGATTTTGCCAAGAGCCTGGCGCTCGCAGCGGTTTTCGGCCTTCCGCTGGTCGCGGCGGTGCTGTGGCTGATGGAGACGGCCGGCGCCTGGTGGTGGACCTGGGCCTGGGCGGTATGGGTCGCGTTCAATCTCTTCATGGTGGCCGTCTATCCGACGTGGATCGCGCCGCTGTTCAACCGGTTCTCGCCGATGCCGGATCCGGAGCTCAAGGAGCGGGTCGAGCGTCTGCTCGCCCGCTGCGGCTTCAAGGTAAAGGGGCTGATGGTGATGGACGGCTCGCGCCGGAGCGCGCACGGCAACGCCTACTTCACCGGCTTCGGCAATTCCAAGCGCATCGTGTTCTTCGACACCCTGCTCGCGCGGCTGGATCCCGGGGAAGTCGAGGCCGTGATCGCCCACGAGCTCGGCCACTTCAGGCTGCGCCACGTCGCGAAGCGCATGGCGTGGCTCGCCGCGGCGAGCCTCGGCTTCCTGTGGCTGCTGGGCTTCCTCGTGCAGCAGGCGTGGTTCTATCAGGGGCTCAACGTGCAGGCGCAGTCCCCGGCCATGGCGCTGATCCTGTTCTCCATCGTGGTGCCGCAGTTCACCATCCTGCTGCAGCCGCTCGGGGCGATGTACTCGCGCCGGCACGAGTTCGAGGCCGACGAGTACGCGGCGAAGAACGCCTCGGCGCGCGATCTCGTCTCGGCGCTGATCAAGCTCTATCGAGACAACGCCTCGACGCTGACGCCCGACCCGCTGCACTCGGCGTTCTACGACTCGCATCCGCCTGCCACCGCGCGGATCGCGCGATTGCAGAAAGCGTGAGCGGTGAGCCGTTGCCTCGTTCAGGGTTGAACCGCCTGCCGCTCGCCGTTCACTGCCCGCCATTGCCATCGTTCATAACCACGACCGGAGACAGCCATGACCGCGGATGACCTCACCCGGAAAAAGTGCAAGCCGTGCGAAGGCGGCACCGCCCCGCTCAAGGAAGCCGAAATCAGGAACCTGCTCGGCCGGCTCGACGGCTGGGAATACGCGAACGGGCGGATCGCCAAGACCTATCAGTTCAAGAACTACTACCAGACCACGGCGTTCGTGAACGCGACCGCGTGGATTTCGCACCGGGAGGACCATCATCCCGACATCACGCTCGGCTACAACCAGTGCCGCGTCGAGTACATGACGCATGCCATCAAGGGATTGTCGGAAAATGACTTCATCTGCGCGGCGAAGCTCGACAGGCTCTTCGAGCTGTGACGTTCAGCCGCAGATGAACACCGTTGCACGCCGATGAAGATCGAAACATTCTTCGCCTTCTTCACGCTCGTTCTTGGTGCGGCAATCAGCGTCCTGTCGTGGGGCTACGGCTTCGGGAGCCTGAGGCGGCCGGGGCCGGGCCTGTATCCCTTCTTCATCGGGGTCGCGATTGCCGTTTTCTCTGCTTTCATCCTGATGTCGGAATCAAGGTCCAGGACCCGCAAACCTCTTCTCGACAAAGAGGGGGCCAGGACGCTCGTTCTCATGACCCTGACATTCTCTCTCTGGATTGTTGCGATGCCTCTCCTGGGTTATGTCGTCGTCACCCTGCTCGCCACGTATGCCTTCTGCAAGATCATGAAACTCGAGGGCTGGTGGAAGCCGCTGGCCGTGTCCGCCGGCACGGCCCTGTTTATCTATGCGCTCTTCGATTACTGGCTGTATGTTGACCTGCCGCGGGGGCTGCTGGGATAGGGTGAGAACATGGAGGGCTTCGCTCTTCTCTACAGCGGCTTCGTCAATTCCCTCACGACGGTAAATCTCGTTGCCGGTTTCACGGGCGCCCTGGTCGGCACGCTCGTCGGCGTTCTGCCGGGGTTGGGGCCGACGGCAACCATGGCATTGATCCTGCCCTTCACCCTGCCGTATGGGCCGACGACCGGTCTGATCATGTTGACCGGTGTTTGGTACGGGGCCATGTACGGAGGCTCGACCACCTCGGTTCTGGTCAACATTCCGGGAGAAGCAGCGAGCGTCGTCACCTGCCTCGACGGTTACCAGATGTGCAGGAAAGGCAGGGCCGGAGCCGCCCTGGCGCTGGTGGCGGCGGGATCCTTCGCTGCGGGCACGATCGGGATTCTGGGGTTGCAGTTTTTTGCGCCCGTTCTGGGGAATGCCGCTCTTTCCTTCGGTCCGCCCGAATTCCTTGGTTTCATGATCCTCGCTTTTGTCCTGTTATCCAATCTCTCCGCCGAGGCGCCGCTCAAGGGGACGTTGATGATTGCCCTGGGGCTTTTTCTCAGCACCATCGGCATCAATCCCATGGACAGCTATCCCCGTTTTACCTTTGGTTCGGAAACGCTGATGCTGGGAATCGATTTCCTGCCCATTGCCGTGGGTCTGTTCGGCGTCTCCGAAATATTGAGCATCGCCGTTGAGAAATACGTGAAACCGGCTGTCAGCAAAATCCGCCTGAGCGAGCTCTATCCCGATCGCGACGAACTCAGGCGCTCCATCGCCCCGATGCTGCGGGGTTCGATATTGGGGTTTTTTGTGGGGCTGTTGCCGGGGCCCTCCACGGTGATCTCCACGTTCGTCGCGTACGCTCTTGAAAAAAGAATATCCAGGACCCCCGAGCGATTCGGACGCGGCGCCGTGGAGGGCGTGGTCGCGCCGGAGTCCGCCAACAACAGCGCGGTGATGGGTTCGATGATTCCGCTCCTCACCCTGGGGATCCCGTTCGCCGCGCCGAGCGCCATCCTGCTGGCGGGGCTCCGCATGAACAACGTGGAACCGGGTCCCATGCTTTTCGTGACCAATCCGGATGTCTTCTGGACGTTCATCGCAGCCATGTACCTGGGCAACCTCATGCTCCTCGTCCTCAACCTGCCGCTCGTCGGGGTCTTCGCAAGGATTGCGGTGATCCGCCCGCAGATCCTGTTGCCCATCATCAGCGTGATCTCCCTGGTCGGCGTTTACAGCGTGAGGAATTCCCTGTTCGACGTGTGGGTGATGATCGCCGCGGGTGTCGTCGGATATTTCCTGCGTCAATGGAAATATCCGATCGCCCCTTTCATCATCGGGGTCGTGCTGGGTCCGACAACGGAAAACAGTCTTCGTCAGACGTTGTTGATGTTCAAGGGAGACGTGTCTCTCGTCGTGGACCGGCCGCTGGCGATCACGCTGCTCGCTCTGGCAGCGGCATTTCTGGCTTATCGATTCATGGCTGCCTTTTTCTGGAAAAAATATGCGCCGAAAGTCGAAGAGGGCAAGTCGCTCTGAATGCCGTGATCCGTGATCGCAGGCCCGGGTTCCGTTCTGGACAGCGCCGAAAGATCGGGGGATCATTAACGAACGAAAAGCGGGGGTCCCGACGAGATCCGGCCCCATCAGGGGAAAAGGAGAGGAACATGAAAAGACTGCTTGTTGCCATCGCGAGCGTGGGGTTATGGTCGGGCCTCTTCAGTCCGGGGGCGGTGCAGGCGGCGGAGAAGTACCCGGCGAAACCGATCATGTTCATCGTCGGGGTCGAGGCCGGCGCCGACGGGGACGTCCTCGCCCGTCCCATCATGCAAAGAGTCTCCAGGATGCTGGGCCAGCCCATCGTGATCGTGAACAAACCCGGGGGAGGCAGCTCCATAGCCTATCGCGAAATCTACGGCGCAAGGCCCGACGGGTACACGATCGGCTGGGGGTCGGCGACGATCATTACCAACAAGCTGCAAGGCGTCTCGCCGCTCGACTACCGTGACTTTACCCAGCTCGGCGCCTATGCAACCTTTTTCCCCATCGTCATTGCCTCCAGCAAGAGCAAGGTTCAGCTCAACACGATCCAGGAAGCCATCGCCTATGCGAAGGCCAACCCCGGAAAGCTCAACATGTCCACGGCGGGCGTCGGGCAGAGCTGGTGGGTCGCCGCCATGTCCTTCCTGGGCGGCACCGGCATCAACGTCAATACGATCCCGCAGCCGGGAGCCGGCGCCTTGACCGTCGCCCAGGTGGCAGGCGGACATGCCGAGCTGGGGGTTGCGGCGCTGGGTTCGGCCAAGAGCATGGTCGAGAGCGGGCAGGTCAAGTTTCTGGCGACCCTGGGCGAAGCGCGGGCCCCTGCGCCGTACGACAACATTCCCACTGTGAAAGAGCTGGGATACGACGTGAGCTGGGAATCAACCAATTTCGTGATGGGCCCGCCCAGGATGCCGAAACAGATCGTAACGATCCTGGCCAACGCCATCGAGAAGGCGGCGAAGGACCCCGAGTTCATCCAGTTCGCCAATGAGAGAAACACGCGCTGGGAATATATTCCCCCCGGCGATGTGATCCCTGCCTTCAACAAGCGGAGAACCGCCGTTCGGGAAATCATGAGCAAGGCTGGGATCCTGAAAGAGGCAAAATAATCCCGGGGATGGATCACTTAAGCGCGGGGCTTTTCCTCGCGCCGGGTCCGGTGCGCCGTCCGGCAGCGGGTCTCTTCCCTATTGCCGGACGCGAATGTCGGCGTCCCGGATGACGCGTGCCCATTTCTTCGATTCCGCACGGACGAATTTCGCGAATTCGGCGGGAGTGCCGGTGGAGGCGTCAAGCATCTGGGTCAAAGTCGCACGCTTTCCGGAAGCGGTATATTTTCCCGGGAGTTGCGGCCCGATGATCGGCAGTTCAGGAGGGGTTATCCAATGAAGATCTGGTGGCAGAGCAGCACGCCGATTCACCGATTGCACGACTATCGCACGACGCTCACGGAGCATCTGAACAGCGTGAAGCGGCCCGAGACGGAGGTCCATGTGAATGGCGTGGATGACGGCTCGATGGACCTGCACTACAACGCGGTGGTGGCCATCAACAGCTACGGTCCGGGCGGGGTCCTGAACAAGATCATTCAGGCGGCGGATGGCGGCTACGACGCGGTCGCGATCGGCTGCTTCCTGGATCCGGCCATGCAGGAAGCGCGCGAGATCGTGCCCATTCCCGTCTTCGGATTGGGCGAAACCAGCATGCTGACGGCCTGCATGTACGGGCACAAGTTCTCGGGTGTCGCCTTCCACTCCAAGCAATCGCAGTACTACGACCGCAAGGCCTTCGAATACGGGCTCGCCTCGCGACACGTCCCGTTCGGCAGCCTCGGCATTGATTTCAACGACGTGCAGAAGGCATTCACCAACCCGGTTGAAATGGCCCACACCTTCATCACCGAAGCGCGTCGTCTCGCGGCGCAGGGAGCCGAAGTGATACTCGCCGCATGTGCGACGGTGAACGCCATCATTCGCAGGGAAAAAATTCATGAAGTGGACGGCGCGCTGGTTCTCGACTGCAACGCGGTGCTGCTCAAGACGGCAGAGGGAATGGCGGAACTCTCGCGCAGCGTCGGCCTGAAAGCGAGCCAGCGCCTCCTCTACCAGCGGCCGGATCGCCGCGCGCTGGACGATTGGATGCGCACCTACGGCTTTCGCCCGCAGCCGCGACTGAAGCCGTGAAGGGCGGTGAACGGTGCCCGCCGCACCGATCCCGCTGAAGGAGGGAGCCAAGTGAGACCGGTAAGAGTTGCGTTGTTTGCGCCCGGCAGCAAGGACCGGGTGATGGCGAAGGCGCTGGAAAGCGGCGCCGACGCGGTCATCCTCGATCTTGAAGATTCCGTCCCGATCGCCGCGAAAGCCGAAGCCCGCTCGCTGGTGGCGAAGGTGCTGGATGCTGTCTCCGCTTCGGGAGCGGGCCGCTCCGGGCCGGCGATCTTCGTGCGGGTGAACGCTGCGGCGAGCGGACTGCTCGACGACGACCTTGCGGCCATCGTGCGCCCGGGTCTCGACGCCGTCTTCCTGCCGAAGGCGGAAAGCGTGGCGGAAGTGCAGCACACGGCGTCGAACCTCGAGCGGCTGGAATCCGCGCGGGGCGTGAAGACGGGCAGCGTGGAGATCGTGCTCATGATCGAAAGCGCGCTCGGCGTGTACCGCTGCTTCGATCTCATCAAGGCTTCTCCGCGCGTCGCGACCGCCTGCATCGGCGTCGCCAGGGACGGGGATTTGCAGACCGACCTCGGCTGCGGTTGGTCCATCGAAGGCACCGAAATCCTGTACGCGCGCTCAAAAGTACTGCTCGACACCCGCGCCGCCGGCAAGGCCTGTCCGCTCGATGGCGTCTTCAGCGATCTCAGCGATGAGGAGGGGCTGATCAAGGACTCGCGGCTCTCCGCCCGTCTTGGCTACGTCGGCCGCACGGTGATCCATCCCAGGCAGATCGCGCCCGCGCGGCGGGCCTACGCGGTGCCCGAGGCGGATGTGGCCTACTACCGGCAGGTGGTCGCCGAATTCGAGGCGGTCGAGAAGACCGGCAGCGCCGCGGCGATCACGGTGAACGGGAGGCTCGTGGACTATGCGATGTACCAGCGGGCGAAGCGGGTGCTCGATCTCGCGCGGCTCGACCGGCAATAATCGGGGTTAGACTGGCTTTATGGACTTTTCATTCACTTCCGAGCAGGAAACCCTGCGCGCGCATCTCCAGGAGCTCCTCGACGAAGTCTGCCCGCCGCAGTACGCCGAGCGCTGCGACCGCGAGGCGCGCCCGCCGCGCGAGGCTTATGAAGCATTGGCGAAGCACGGCTGGTTTGGCCTGACTCTCCCGGTCGAGTACGGCGGGACCGACGGCTCTCCCATCGAGCTTGCGATCCTGCTGGAAGAGGCGGGACGGCATTTTGAAGAGCTGGCGATGTGGCTTTTCCGCACGCTCACTTACGGCGGCTACGCGGTGATGCTGCACGGCAGCCGTGAACAGAAGGAAACCCTGCTGCCCAAAGTCGCGCGCGGGGAACTTTCGTTTTGCTTCGGTCTCACCGAACCGCAGGCGGGTTCCGACGCTGCAGCCTTGACGACCAGGGCGGCGGCCGTTGACGGCGGCTATGCGATCAACGGGCAGAAGGTTTTCACTTCCGGCATGGATATCAGCGACTATTGCCTGCTCGTGACGCGCACATCAACGGGAGAAAAAAAGCAGCAGGGCATCACCAACTTCCTCGTCGCCACCGGACTGCCGGGAATCGAGGTCCGGAAGATCGAGACTCTGGGCCAGCGCGCGATTGGAACGACCCAGGTCTTTTATACCGACGTGAAGGTGCCGGCCTCGGCGGTGCTCGGCCGGATTGACCACGGCTGGGAAGCGGTTGATGCCTATCTCTGGTACGAGCGGCTGTGTCTCTCCGCGGCGCGCACGGGTGCGACGTCCGCCGCCTTCGATTACGCGCTCGATTACGCGAAGAACCGCAGGCAGTTCGGCCGGCCGATCGGGCAGTTCCAGGCGATCTCGCACAAGCTCGCGGACATGAAGGTGATGCTGGACATTTCGCGCATGCTGGTTTATCGCTTTGCGTGGCTGATGTCTCAGGGAAAAGCAACCCGCAATGACGCGGCGGTCGTCAAGCTCTACACCAGCGAAACTTACAAGAGGGTCTCCGATCTGGGCCTGCAGATCCTCGGCGGCTACGGTTATTGCATGGAATATCCGATGCAGCGTTTCTTCCGCGACTCGCGGCTCGCGGTCATCGGCGCCGGCACGTCGGAAATCCAGCGCAACATCATCGCCCGCGGCCTGGGTCTCTGAGAGCGTGATTTGCAGGTTGGAGCGAGTTGCCATTCGAGGGTTCCGACTTTGAACTTTGAACCCGGAACATTGAACCCTGAACATTGAACTTGGAACATTGAACCCGGAAGTTTGATTTCCGTGGCTGATTGAAGGTATCCGAAAGTGTCCTTCCCCTTGCAGGGCGTGCGCATACTCGAACTGGGCCAGATCATCGCCGGCACCTACGGCTCCCAGGTGCTCTCCGACCTGGGCGCGGAGGTGATCAAGATCGAGGCCCCGGAAGGCGATCTCGGCCGCATCCCGTCGGTTGCGCCGTACCGGGGCGTCAGCACGCTCTTTCTTACGTTCAACCGCAACAAGAAGAGCGTCGTCATCAACCTGAAGACCGACGCGGGGCGGGCGCTGTTCCATGATCTCGTCAAGGTCTCGGACGTGGTGCTCGACAACTTCCGTGCCGGGGTGCTGGAGCGCCTGAAAATTGATTATCCGACGCTCTCCGCGATCAATCCGCGCATCATCCAGTGTTCGGTCACCGGATTCGGGGCCGACGGCGCCTACAAGGATTATCCGGCGCTCGATATCATCATTCAGGCGATCAGCGGGTATCTCGCGATCACCGGCGAGCCGGGCCGTCCGCCCGCACGCGTGGGCATCACGCTCGCCGATCTGTGCGGCGGGATTTTCTCGTGCAAGGGGATACTCGCCGCGCTGTTTGAGCGCAGCCGCACGGGCAGCGGATGCCGGATCGAGATATCCATGTTCGACGGCATGCTGAATCTCCTGAGCTACATGGGCACGCACTATCTGAACACGGGCGAACTGCCGACGCCCCAGGGCTCGGCGCACGAATTCACGGTGCCGTGGCAGGCGTTTCAGGCCAAAGACGGCTACGTCGTGATCGCGACGCGCCAGGAGAATTTCTGGCGCAAGCTGTGCGCGGTACTCGGCGAACCGGGTCTTGCCGACGATCCGCGCTTCGCGACCAACCCCGTGCGTCTGGAAAACCGCGCGGCGCTGATACCCATCATCGAGAACATCGTGCGCACGCGCACCGTCGCCGAATGGCTCGAGAAGCTGCGCGCCGCCGGGGTCCCGGCTGCGCCCGTGAACAATCTGGACGGCGCTTTTGCCGAGCCGCCGGTTGCGGAGCGGGAAATGATCGTCGAGTACGACCACCCCGACGCGGGGAGAGTGCGACTGCCCGGGAATCCGATCAAGATGTCGGGCATATCGGGCACCCCCTCGAAACCGGCGCCCCGGCTCGGCGAGCATACCGATGCGGTCCTCAGCGAGGTGCTGGAGTTGTCGGCGGATGAAATCGCGAGCCTGCGCCGGCAAGGCGCGATCGGCTAGCGGCAACGGAGGAAAGTCTGATGCGAGGCTTGTACTGGGAAGAATGGGAGATCGGAGCGGAATTCGATCTCGGATTCGAGCACCTGAAATTCACCAAGCCTGTCAGGCCCGGCGATACGATCCACGCGCGGATCAAGGTGCTGGAGAAGCGGGAAACATCGCGCCCGGACCGCGGCGTGATGAAGCGCGAGCTGCACGTGCTGAACCAGCACGGGGAAGTCGTGCAGGAAGGCATCCAGACTTTCCTGCTCAAGCGCAAGCCGGCCGTCTGAGTTTCGCGCGGATGGATGACAGTCCATCCGCGCCTCGATGGTGCGGCCGGGCGCGGCGCCGACGGCCATCGTCTCCCGGCTGCGCCTCGCTGATCGGCGCGCGCCGCAGGATACCGGAGCGCGCTCAGCCGAGCGCGGAAGCGGCGCTGACGATCAGCACGAGGAACATCCACAGCACGAGCGAGCGCCAGATCAGCCCGACAGCGCTTTCCATGTAGTCCACGTCGGCCTCGTCGCCGGTGCCGAGCGCGGGGCGGAAGTGGAGGCTGCCGTACTGGTGCAGGGTGTCGCCGAGGCGCACGCCGAGAGCCCCGCCGCCGCTCGCAAGGATGATGCCGTGGGCGCGCGTGCTCCAGGCGGAGGCCTGGGTGCGCCAGCAGTCCACCGCGTCCATGAAGTTGCCGACGATGGCGAAGCTCGCGGCGGTGAGCCGCGCCGGCAGCCAGTCGAGCCAGAAGAACAGGCGCCCGCTGAAGCGGCCGAACTCGCCGTACTCGGGACCGGTCCGCCCGCCCCATTTGTCCGCAAGCAGGGCCGAGGCGCGGTAGAGGATGGCGCCCGCCGGCCCCAGCAGCAGAAACAGCGCGACGGTGCCGAACACGCAGCGGTGGGAGGCAAGCAGCCCCTGCTCGATCGCCACCCGCGCGGTCTCGCCGGCGTTGAATTCCGAGGCGGTCTCCCCGCGCCACCTGCCAAGCCAGTCACGCGCGGCCGGCAGGTCGCCCTCCCGCAGCGCCTGCTGGATCTCGGTGAAGTAGTGGCTGAACTGGCGGAAGCCCATGGTGAGGTAGAGCACGGCGACGTTCCACAGCCACCCGAGCAGGGGCGTCATTGCGTAAAGCACTTGCTGGACCGCGACGGTCGCGGCAAGGACCGGCGCCACGGCGAGCAACCAGGCGATCACGCCGTGGCGGTAGCACCCCCCATTGAACTGGCGCTCGAGGGCATCGGCGTAGCGGCTGAGCCAGAGGGCGGCGCGGTTGTCCTGGCGCAGCGGCCGAAACTGCTCCAGCACCAGCGCCACCAGCAAGGACAGAAACTTCATGCAGGGTGATCCGTGAACCGTGAGCCGCAAATCGAGAGAGTCTTCAGCCGCTTGCCGCCGGATCACGGATCACAAATCACGGCTCACGCCTTTTCGGGGTAGCGGATCTCGACGATCTCGACCTCGGTTTCGCCGGCGGGGCGGCGCCACTTCACGGTGTCGCCGACGCGCGCGCCCATCATCGCCGCGGCGAGCGGCGAGGCCCAACTGATCTTGCCGCCGGCGACGTCGGCTTCGTCATCGCCCACGATGCTGAAACGGTGGGCCTTGCCGTCCTCGTCGGCGATCTCCACGATGGCGCCGAAATGCACTTCGTCCTGCGGCTGTCCGGCGGGATCCACGACGACGGCCCGCTCGAGCTGCGCGTTGAAGTAGCGCTGGTCGCGCTCGACTTCGCGCAGCTGCTGCTTGGCGGCCGAGTCCTCCGCCGACAGCGCCGAGAGCCGCTCGTGCTTCTCCTGCAGCTCCCTCACCCGCGACTGCAGCTGCTCGAGCCCGCGGGGCGTCACGTAATTGGGGTGCGCGGCGAGGGGGCGCTCGGGCAATTCGCCCGCCGCCAGATCATCGTCGCTCTCTTTCACGAAAGCGCGGCTCATGGATACCCCCGCGGTTGGAGTGGGATGGGGTTTGCCGGGTTCACCGGCGGCGTTCGGTGCGCGTGCCCGGTGCGGCCCGGAGGGCCGGGCGCGGCGCTTGCGCCGCGTCAGTTCCATTTATACCGGCATATGCCGGGCGTGGCAACAACCGGCGAGCGACTGAATTCCCTCACCCGGCCCCGTCCCCGGTAACGGGGAGAAGGGGTTTCCCGGTCACGGGTCACAACGCTCTAGCGGCCTGCCGGACTCGAGGTTCCGGGAAGCTGCTGATAGCCGAGGAACTCCAGCAGGTCGTCCCTGCGCTCCATGGTATCCCGGTAGCCGAGCTGGATCAGGGCGCGGCAATAGGACTTCTCGAACAGCAGGTAGGTGAGGAGGTTGGAGCCGCTGTGCTGGAGGGCGCCCACGGAGCCCAGCAGCAGCCGGATGGTGCGCGGAAGCTCGTCCACGTGCTCGAGGGCGATGCGCTCCAGTTCCTCGCTCGGCGTGATCACGCGGAAGTCCACCTGGTGCAGCGGATAGTGGGTGCGCTCGAGGATGTCCTGCGGGACCATCTCGATGGTGCGGTTGATGCGCTGCATCCGCTCCAGGTCCACCTCCAGGCTGTCGAGAAAGATGCTGTTCAGCGCGTGGCCGGCGATCTGGGCGAGCGAGGGATGGGTGTCTATCCTGACGCGCTCGTTCCGCAGCGGCAACTGGCGCCCGACGCCGATCACGAGCAGGCGGTCGGCCCCCAGGTGCAGGGCGGGGCTGACCGGCGCGATCTGGCGCATCGAGCCGTCGCCGAAGTACGCGCGGTTGATGTGCACCGGCGGAAAGATGAACGGCAGCGCGCTCGAAGCGAGCAGGTGTTCCAGCGCGATCGGCATCGGCACGCCGATGCGGCGCGCGCGCTGCCACGGCTGGAGCTCCGGCGCGCCCTGGAAAAAGGTCACCGACTGCCCGGAGGTGTAGCCCGAGCAGGTGACGCTGAAGGCGGTCAGGTCGCCGGCATCGATGGCGCGCTGGACCGCGGAGAAGTCGAGGTGGCGCCGCAGCAGCGCGGCGAGCGGCGAGTTGTCGAGCAGCGATACCGGTCGGCGGCTGAACGCGCCGCCCGTCAGTACCGTGAAAACCCAGCGCATGCTGTTGGAGAGGGCGCCCCACGGGTCGGCGCGATAGACGTGGTGCACGCGGAAGTTCTTCCACACCATCATCAGGCGCCGCACGCCGTGGCGGAAATCGCCGGCGTCCACCGCCAGCACGGCGGCGTTGATGGCGCCGGCGGAAGTGCCGCAGATGATGGGAAAAGGAGCTCGCGCCTCGGCCGGCAGCAGTTCCGCAAGCGCCCGCAGCACCCCGGCCTGGTAGGCGGCGCGCGCGCCGCCACCGGTCAGGATCAGCCCCGTTCTTGGGCGGTTCTTCTCGAGCAAGGGCTCCCTCCCGCGCTGGACCGGCCAGCGGCGTTCCCTTCTCACCCGCGGCCGGAAGGCGCCGGTTATGTTGCCACAAACCGGTGAACGGTGAGCGGCGGGGGGCGGCACGGGAAAAACCGTCTGGCGGACAGGTTTCCCGTCGCTTACCGCTCGCTTCGCAATAGGCGGCACAGGCTGTAGAGCATGCCCGCGGTCGCGCCCCAGATGTAGCGCCCCTCGAACGGCACCGCCAGGTAGTGCCGGTGCCGTCCCCGGAAGCGGTATTCGCGCCGCTGGTAATTGCCGGCATCGAGAAAATGCTCGAGCGGGGCCTCGAAGATCGCGGCCACCTCGAAGGGGTCGGGCCGGAGCGCGAACGGCGGCTCGACCCAGCCCACCACCGGCGTGATGCGGAACCCGGACGGGATCTCGTAATCGGGCAGCCTGCCGA
>DAIDBG010000173.1 GCA_027310225.1 bacterium
TTCGTCCACACGGCCCAAACCTGACGCTTACGGTACTGAAATTGATGTCGTGGCGGTCGCTCTTAGTAAACTTCGACGTTTGCAGTCACCACGTAGGCACCAGCATAGTAGAAAACGCGGTCTTGGTATTGTGCGTCAAACTTCACGCCTAGCGTCCCAGGGAGGGAAGGTGTCCTGAGTTCCGTTAGAGGTTGAGCGACGGTTCTCCGGCCTGGTTCGATAGAATCAGGCTGGACAAAATCTCATCGAAGGGAGAACCGTCGTGGAGAAACGATATCACATCGTGGGCAAGGAAAGCAGCGAAGAGTTGGCGAGGTATCTGGCCAAGAACGGGCAAGCCCTGCTGCCGATGGTGGAGCTGATTGAGCAGTCGAAGCTGGCGGTCGATGAACTGATCGACGTGCTGGGGCGGGCGCAGATCGAAGCCGTGTTGCGGCTTTCGGCGGAAGGGATCGCGGGGCCGCCGCATCCGGGGAAGAAGGGCGGCGCGATCGGCTGGCACGGGAGCGAGCGAGGCACGGTGTGTCTGAAAGAGCGGAAGCTGCGCGTGGAGCGGCCGCGGTTGCGCCAAAAGGGCCGGGGCGAAGACGGGGAGGTGCCGATTCCGGCCTACGAAGCGATGAAGTCGGAGGAGAAGCTGGGCAACCGGATGTTGGAGATCTTGTTGCGCGGCGTGTCCACGCGACAATATCGAGCCGTGCTGCCGGAGATGGCGGAAACGGTGGGTGTGTCTCGCTCCAGCGTGAGCCGGGAAGCCATCGAGGCAAGTGAGGAAGAACTGCGAGGGCTGTGTGAACGGCGCTTGGACGAACTGGAGTTGCTAATCCTCTACTTGGATGGCGTGATCTTCGGCGACCATCACGTTTTAGTGGCAGTGGGCGTGGATGAAAGAGGAAGGAAGTACGTCCTGGGCATCGCCGAGGGCGCCAGTGAAAATCGGGCGGTGGCGAAAGGTCTGCTGGAAGACCTGGTACGGCGAGGACTGAAGACGGATCGGAAATACTTGTTCGTGATCGATGGCTCGAAGGCGCTGCGCGCGGCGATTGAGGCGGTGTTTGGAGCGGAGAACCCGGTGCAAAGGTGCCGTCATCACAAGATCGAGAACGTGATGGGCTACCTGCCGGAACACTTGAAAGACCAGACGAAGGCGGCGCTGCGCGCGGCCTTCCGGCTTCCGGCGAAAGAAGGTATCGCGCGCTTGGAGAAGCAGGCTGATTGGCTGGAGCGGGAATATCCCAGCGCGGCGGCGAGCTTACGCGAGGGCCTGGCGGAGATGTTCACGGTCAGCCGTCTGGGTTTGTCGCCGAGCCTCTCGCGCTGCCTGGTCTCGACCAACGTGATTGAAAGTCCGCACAGCGGCGTCCGTCTGCGCACGCGAAAGGTCTGCCGTTGGCGCGATGGCCAGATGGTCCTGCGCTGGGCTGCCGCAGCCCTGCTCCTAACCGAACAAAACTTCCGCAAGATTATGGGCTACCGAGACCTGTGGATGCTGAAGGCTGTCTTGGGTCGGAAAGAAGTGTTGGTCCAACAGGAGGTCGCGTAGAATGAAGCGGACCGCCGCTCACCTCCAACGATCACTGGGACACCTTCCTTCCCGCCGCCGCTTGCGACACGGAATCTGTGGATATCGTGCTGCGGGCAACCTCGCCGTTATCTTTCTGAGCAAGTGGTCTAGGAAAATGGAGTCGTCGCTCGCGCCTGTGCGGTGCGTACCGGGTCCGTTTGCGATTGGCCGACGATCCGGCAGTTAAGAGCCCTCGGCCCGCGCCGGTTTCAGGTTCCTTGGGCCGAACCGGCAGGTTTCTCGGGATAGAGGCGGTCGAACTCGGGATCGTCGTGGAGTATGGCCAGGTCGGGAT
>DAIDBG010000185.1 GCA_027310225.1 bacterium
TGCCGGAGCCGCCGCCTCCGCCGAAAGGCTACGAGCTCGATCCGGCGCTCGAGCCGCAGGTCACCATCCTCAAGCGCGGCGCCGATACCGTCGAGGAGTACCGCATCAACGGTCGGCTCTACATGATAAAGGTCACGCCCCCGCACGGCACGCCCTATTACCTGATTGACCAGAAGGGCGACGGCACGTTCCTGCGCCAGGACAATTTCGACAGCGGCACGCGGCCGCCGATGTGGGTGATTTTCCAATTCTAGGAGTCTGTCGGACTTTGTCACGACACACTCCTTGGGCAAAATACCCAAGTCCGACAGGCTGCTGGGGGCAAGCAGTGAGCGGTGAGCCGTGAGCAGCGACACCCGGAAGGCGTCCAGCCGCTGCTGACTGCTTACCGCTTACCGCTCACCGTTCACCATGTCGGTCTTCACCACCGTCACCCCGGCACAGCTCACCGCCTGGCTCAAGAACTACTCGATCGGCACCCTCGTCGCCCTCGAGGGCATCCCCGCCGGGATCGAGAACACCAATTACTTCGTCACTACCACGCAGGGCCGCTTCGTCCTCACGCTGTTCGAGAAGCTCAAGGCGCGGGAGTTGCCGTTCTATCTGAACCTGCAGGACCACCTGGCGGGCAAAGGCATCCCCTGCCCGCGTCCCGTCCCGAATCACTCGCGCGGCTTCCTGGGCGAGCTGAACGGCAAGCCCGCCGCACTGGTGAGCTTTCTTCCGGGCAAGGACATCGGAGCGCCGGCGCCGGCGCACTGCGCCGAGGTCGGCGCCATGCTCGCAGCGATCCATCTTGCGGGCCGCTCGTACGGCGGCAGCATGGACAACCCGCGCGGCCCCGGCTGGTGGAAAGCGGTGACGCCGGAGGTGCTCCCGTTTCTCGGACGGGAGGACGCCGCGCTGCTCGAGGAGGAAGTCCGGTTCCAGTCGCTGCGTCGCTTCAGGGACCTGCCGCGCGGAGCGATACACGCCGACCTCTTCCGCGACAACGTGCTGTGGGAGGACGGGCGCATCTCCGGCGTGATTGACTTCTACTTCGCCTGCACCGACGTGCTGCTCTACGACGTGGCGATCACCGTCAACGACTGGTGCACCGGCAGGGACGGGGGACTCGACCGGGAGCGCGCCACGGCCCTGCTCGACGCCTATCGCAGGATCCGGCCTTTCACCACGACCGAGCGCGACGCCTGGATGGTCATGCTGCGCGCGGGAGCGCTGCGGTTCTGGGTGTCCCGCCTCCACGACTTCTACCTGCCCCGCCCGGGCGAACTCACCCACGCCAAGGACCCGGGCCATTTCCGCCGCATACTCTGGCAGCACATCGCGTGCGAGCACGACCTGCCGCAACTCGTCAGCTGAGCCGCTATATAATTGTCCGCGCGCCGGGCGCAACCCCGCGGCGCGGGGCGTCCCGACGCTGATGCGCAGCGAACAAGACACGGGGGGGAGTGGAACATGGATGCGCGAGTCGTCGGGGCCGGGAGGGGCTGGCAGTGGATCGTCGAGGGTTTCGCTCTGTTCCGGCGCAGCCCGGCGATGTGGCTCGCGCTCACCATCGCGTTCGTCCTGCTGTGGCTGGTGTCGTTCATCATCCCGCTGCTCGGCCCGCTGCTCTTCAGCCTGTTCACGCCCGCGCTCGTCGCCGGCCTGATGCTCGGCTGCCGGGCCCTGGAAAACGGCGAAGACTTGGAGATCGCGCACCTCTTCGCCGGTTTCAAGCAGCGCGCCGCGCCGCTGGTGACGATAGGCGGCATCTACCTGGTCGGCACGATCCTCGTGTTCGGCATCGTGTTTCTCGCCGCCGGCGGCTCGATGCTGGCGGCGACCATCGGAAGGCCCGGCGTGGACCTCGAGACCATGAGCGCCGCGATCCGCAGCCTGGCGCTCGCGCTCGCCATCGGCGCCGCGTTCTACCTCCCGCTCATCATGCTGATCTGGTTCGCGCCGCTGCTGGTGGTGTTCGACGGCCTCGCGCCGGTGGAGGCGATGAGGTCCTCGTTTTCCGCGTGTCTGAAGAACGTGCCGCCGTTCCTGGTTTACGGGGTGGCGATCCTCGCGCTGTGGTTCGTGTTCTCCCTGCCGGCCGCCGCGGGGCTCCCCGGCCTGTTGCTGGGTCTTGCGCTGCTGGGTGTCTCGCTCCCCGTGCTGATCTGCTCGGTCTATGCGAGCTACAAGGACATCTTCGCGCGCGCCGGGCCGCCCGCGAGCGGCGGCAATTCGCTGCTCCGATAGCTTCGCAGGTTCGGGGTTCGACCTGGCCCCGATTATTCACATTTTGAGCGTCAGAAAAGGGCGCACGTGGCTCTAGATTTTGAACCTTGAACCCGGAACCTTGAACGCCGAACCGAACCTCAGGCCGGGGCGAGCTTCGCGTACTCCAGCATCAGCCACTTCAACCCCTTTTTCCCGAAGTTGACCTGCACGCGCGCCTCCGCGCCGCGCCCTTCGGCGTTGACGATGACGCCGGCGCCGAAAGCCGGGTGCACTACGCTCTGCCCGACACGCCACCGCGTCGCGTGTTGGGTGTTCAAGGTTCCAGGTTCAAGGTTCATAGTGAGGGCCGCCTCCCTTTCCGACGAGGGCTGTGAACCCGGGACCTTGAACTTTGGACCTTGGACCTTGAACCTCGGAGCGGCGCGCTTCATGAGCGCGTCGGGTATCTCCTGGAAGAAGCGCGAAGCGACGTTGTAACGCGTCTGGCCGTGCAGCAGCCGGCTTTGCGAGAAGGACAGATAGAGCCGCCGGCGCGCGCGGGTGAGCGCCACGTACATGAGCCGGCGCTCTTCCTCGATGCCGTCGGCCTCCGTCAGGCTGTTCTCGTGCGGGAACAGCCCCTCCTCCAGCCCGCTCACGAACACGCTGTGGAATTCCAGCCCTTTCGCCGAGTGCACCGTCATCAGCTGCAGCGCGTCCGCGCCGGCCTGCGCCTGGTGCTCGCCCGCCTCCAGCGCTGCGTGTGCAAGAAAGGCCGTCAGCTCGTCGGGCTCGTCCGTGCCGGCGGCCTCGCCCGCCGGCTGCACGTCGCGCTCGGCGACGAAGGTCGTCGCGGCATTGATCAGCTCCGAGAGGTTCTCCAGGCGGTCTGCGCCCTCCTTCTCCGCCTGGTAATGGGCTTTGAGGCCGCTCGCCTCGATCACGTGCTCGATGGCTTCCGGCAGGGGCAGGCCTTTCGTCGCGGCTCGCATTTGCTCGATCAATGCGACGAACGCCGGCAAGCCTTTGCCGGAAGGCGGAAGGATGAAGGATGAAGGATGACCGGCTTGTTCTTCGCCTGCTCCTTCATCCTTCCGCCTTCTGCCTTCCGCCTTGGCTTGTGCGGCCGCCCACAAGCTTACGCCCCGCTCCTTGGCGCTCTCCGCGAGCTGCTCGAGCGAGCGGTTGCCGATGCCGCGCGCCGGGAAGTTGATGACGCGAACAAGCGCGCCGTCGTCGCCGGGATTGGCAATGAGCCGCAGGTAGGCGAGCGCGTGCTTCACCTCCTGGCGCTCGAAGAAGCGCAGACCCCCATAAACGCGGTATGCCGTGCCCGCGGTGAACAGCGCGTGCTCCAGCACGCGCGACTGCGCGTTGGAGCGGTAGAGCACGGCGATGTCGGCGAGCGCAACGCCTCCGGCGTGCAGCGCCCGCACCTCGTCAACGATGAAACCGGCCTCCTCGGCGTCGGTCGCCGCTTCGTACACGCGCAACGGCTCGCCCTTCGTTTCCACGGTCCACAGGTTCTTGCCCAGCCGCCTGCGGTTATGGCTGATGAGCGCATTGGCGGCGTCGAGTATGCAGCCGTGCGAGCGGTAGTTCTGCTCGAGCTTGATCACGCGCTCGATCGCGAAGTCGCGCTGCAAGTCCTGCATGTTGGCGGCGGACGCTCCCCTGAAGGCGTAGATGCTCTGATCGTCGTCTCCCACCGCGAAAATCGCATTGCCCACCACCTCCCCTCCCGACTCCCCTCCTTCCCAAGGAGGGGTGGCGCGAAACGCCGGGGTGGTTTGAGGAGGGCTGGCGCGGAGCGCCGGGATGATCTCCCCTCCTTGGCAAGGAGGGGTGGCGCCATCCCTCATCCCTTCCCCTTCTCCCGAGCGGAGAAGGGGAGCAGTTACCTCCCCTCTCCTCATGGGAGAGGGGTCGGGGGTGAGGGTTGCCGCCGGGGTAAGCTCCCCTCCTTGGCAAGGAGGGGTGGCGCGGAGCGCCGGGGTGGTTCCAGCCAGCAGCTTCAACCACCGGTACTGCAGCCGGTTGGTGTCCTGGAACTCGTCCACCAGGACGTGGCGAAAGCGCGCGCGGTAGTGCGCCCGCAGCGCTTCGTTTCCCGCGAGCAGCTCGTACGAGCGCAGCAGCAGCTCCGCGAAATCCACCACGCCCTCGCGGTTGCACTGGGCGTCGTACTCTGCGTAGATGTCCTTCATGCGCCGGGTGAGCTCGTCGTGCGCCTCGACCTCTCCCGCGCGCAGCCCTTCCTCCTTGCTCGCCGCGATGAACCACTGCACCTGCCGCGGGGGGAAGCGGGCTTCGTCCATATTGAGATTCTTCAGCAGCCGCTTGACGAGCGAAAGCTGGTCCTGCGTGTCGAGTATCTGGAAGAGCTGCGGCAGCCCCGCCTCGCGGTGATGCACGCGCAGCATGCGGTTGCACAGCCCGTGGAAGGTGCCGACCCACATGCCGCGGGTGTTGACCGGCAACATCGCGGAGATGCGCGCCATCATCTCCTTCGCCGTCTTGTTGGTGAAGGTGACGGCGACGAGCCCCTGCGGGCCCACCTGCCCGGTCTGGATCAGCCACGCCGCGCGCGTCGTGATCACGCGCGTCTTGCCGCTGCCGGCCCCGGCGAGTATCAGCGCCGACTGGTGCGGCAGCGTGACCGCTTCAAGCTGCTGTTCGTTGAGGCCTGAGAGGAACTCGGAAGACATTGCGGGAAGTGCGCGGGAAGTGCGGAAACTCCCGCGATTATAGAGTACGCGCCGCCGGCCGTGTCGGATGCCGCCTGATACTGCAAGGGCGGCGTATCGGATGCGGTTATAATCGTGACTTTCCGCGCGGCCGTTCAATGCAGCAGAAATACAACCCGCACGCCATCGAGCGCGAGGCCCAGAAATTCTGGGAAGAAAGCGGCGCCTTTCGCGCGGCGGAGTCCCCGGACCGGCCGAAGTACTACTGCCTGTCCATGTTCCCGTACCCCTCGGGCAGGCTCCACATGGGGCACGTGCGCAACTACACGATAGGCGACGTCCTCACCCGCTACTACTGGATGAAGGGCCGCAACGTGCTGCAGCCGATGGGCTGGGACGCGTTCGGGCTGCCCGCGGAGAACGCGGCGATGGCAAACGGCGTGCCGCCGGCGAAGTGGACCTACGACAACATCGCCGCCATGAAGGGGCAATTGAAATCGCTCGGCTTCGCCATTGACTGGTCACGCGAGCTCGCCACCTGCAGGCCCGACTACTACCGGTGGAACCAGTGGCTGTTTCTGCGCATGCTGGAGAAGGGCCTCGTCTATCAGAAGACCGGCGTGGTGAATTGGGATCCCGTGGACCGGACCGTGCTCGCGAACGAGCAGGTGATTGACGGCCGCGGCTGGCGCACCGGTGCGCCCGTGGAAAAGCGCGAGATTCCGATGTACTACATGGCGATCACCCGCTACGCCGAGGAGCTGCTTGCCGCGCTCGACCGGCTTCCCGGCTGGCCGGAACGGGTGAAGACCATGCAGGCCAACTGGATCGGGAAAAGCTTCGGCGTGCGCTTCGCTTTTCCATACGAGCTACCCGCAGGCTCGAATCCCCCCCCGCTGTCCCCCTCATCCCATGCCCTTCTCCCAAAGGAAGAAGGGAATCTCGAGCCTCCCCTCTTCGCTCGGGAGAGGGGCGGGGGTGAGGGTGGCTCACCCGAAGCACCGGCGCCGGAAAAAGGCCTGTTGTGGGTATTCACGACCCGCGCGGACACGATCATGGGCGTCACCTTCTGTGCGATCGCCGCCGAGCACCCGCTTGCGGCGCACGCGGCGCGGGGCAGCCCGAAGCTCGCCGCCTTCGTCGAGGAGTGCAAGCGCGGCAGCGTGATGGAAGCCGATCTTGCCACGATGGAAAAAAAAGGCATGCCGACCGGCTTCACCGTCACGCACCCCCTCACGGGCGAGCAGGTGCCGCTGTGGATCGGCAACTACGTGCTGATGGCCTACGGCGAAGGCGCCGTCATGGGCGTTCCCGCCCATGATGAAAGGGATTTCCATTTCGCCAGGCAATACGGTCTGCCGATCAGACAGGTGGTCCGTGCCGGGGCCGCCGGCACGGCTGCATTTACGACCGATCGCTGGCAGGGCTGGTATGAAAGCAAGGACGGTGTCTGCGTCAATTCAGGGAAATACAACGGCCTCGGCTACGACGAGGCCGTTGAAGCGATCGCCGCCGACCTGAAGGCAAAGGGGCTGGGCGGGAAGCAGGTGCTGTGGCGCCTGCGCGACTGGGGCATCTCGCGCCAGCGCTACTGGGGCACGCCGATCCCGATCATCCACTGCCCGGGCTGCGGCGACGTGCCGGTGCCGGACCGGGACCTGCCGGTGGTGCTGCCCGAGGACTGCGTGCCGGACGGGACCGGAAACCCGCTCGCGAAGCGCGAAGACTTCCTGAAATGCAAGTGCCCGAAATGCGGCAGGCCGGCGCGGCGCGAGACCGACACCATGGACACCTTCGTGGATTCGTCCTGGTATTACCTCCGCTACGCCTGCCCCGACAACGGCGGGAGCATGGTGGACGAACGCGTGGGGCACTGGCTACCGGTGGATCAGTACATCGGCGGCATCGAGCACGCCATTCTGCACCTGCTCTACTCGCGTTTCTGGACCAAGGTGATGCGCGACCTGGGGTTGGTGAGCCTCGACGAGCCGTTCGCGAACCTGCTCACCCAGGGCATGGTGCTGAACGAGATCTACTTCCGCAAGACCGACTCCGGCCGCATCACTTATTACAACCCCTCGGAGGTCGAGGTGAAAACCGACGACCGCGGCAACCGCAGCGCGGTCCTCAGGAGCGACGGCAGGCCGGTCGAGGCGGGCGGCATCGGCACCATGTCGAAATCCAGGAACAACGGCGTGGACCCGCAGCAGCTCATGGACCGTTACGGCGCCGACATCGCGCGTTTCTTCATGATGTTCACCTCTCCTCCCGAGGACACGCTGGTGTGGAGCGACGCCGGCGTGGAGGGCGCGGCGCGCTTCCTGCGCAGGCTGTGGGCCTTCGCTTACGATCATCGTGATTGCAAAAGGCACGATCAACTCGTGGGCTGGACAATGCTTTCAAAAGAACAACAGGAAGCGAGGCGGAAAGTTCATGAAATACTAAATCAGGCAAATTACGATTTCGGGAAGTTCCAGTTCAATACGGTGGCATCCGCCTGCATGAAGATACTGAACGTGCTCCAGGATCTCCAGGAGCTGGAAAAGCGCCGCGACGAGTCTCGTGTCCCTTCCATTCGAAACTACGACGCCCTCATCGAAGAGGGGCTCGGGATTCTCCTGCGCCTGCTCTCGCCCATCACGCCGCACATCTCGCACCACCTGTGGCGCGAGCTCGGGTTCGGCGCGGACATCCTGGCCGCGCCGTGGCCCGAACCCGACCCCGCCGCGCTGGCCGAGGACGAGATCGAGCTGGTGGTGCAGGTCAACGGCAGGAAGCGCGGCGGCGTGCGCGTGCCGCGCGACGCGGACAACAAGGCGATCGAGAACATCGTGCTCGCCGATCCCGCCGTGCAGAAGCACGTGAGCGGCCAGCCGGTCAAGAAGGTGGTGGTGGTTCCGGGGCGGCTGGTGAACGTGGTAGTGTGACGCGATGCATAGGAAGGCAGAGGGCGGAAGGCACAAGGCAGAAGTGCAGGCCGGGAGCGGACTGCAACCTGCGTTCCGCCGTTTTTCCTTCATTCTTCATCCTTCCTCCTTCCTCCTTCTGGCGGCGCCGCTTCTCGTCGCCGCGTGCGGCTTCCAGCTCCGCGGAACGGCGCAATTCCCCTTCAACACCCTGTACGTGCAGGCGGCCCCCACCTCGCAGTTCGCGGTCCAGCTCAAGCGCGCGGTGCAGGCCGCCAGCGTCACGCGGATCGCCGAGCGCCCGGAGCAGGCCGAGGTCATCCTGCAGATTCTCAACGAAGCGCAGGAGAAGCAGATTCTCTCGCTGAGCGGCGGGGGGCGCGCGCGCGAGTTCCAGTTGCGCTATCGCGTCTCCTTCCGCCTGACCGATGGCAAGAACCGCGAGCACATCCCGGCGAGCGAGATCGTGCTCAGGCGCGACTTCTCCTTCACCGACGAGCAGGCGCTGTCCAAGGAGTCGGAGGAGGCGCTGCTGCTGCGCGACATGCGCAACGACGCGGTGCAGCAGATGGTGCGCCGCCTGCAGGCGGCGAAGCTCCAGTCCTAGGAGTTTGTCGGATCCCATTTACTATTCTCCCGCGCATGCGGATTTCCACCGAGCAACTGCAACCGTATCTCGCCCGCGAGCTGAAACCGCTCTACGCCGTGTTCGGCGACGAGACGCTGCTCGCGCTCGAAGCCTCCGACCGCATCCGCGCCCGGGCCCGTTCCGAGGGCTACACCGAGCGCGAGGTCCTCACCGCCGACGCCGGCTTCAGGTGGAACGATCTCGCTTTCGCCGGCAATTCCCGGTCGCTGTTCGCTTCGCGCCGCCTCCTCGAGCTGCGCATCCCCACCGGCAAGCCCGGAGGCGACGGGAGCGGGGTGCTGCAGGGATATTGCGAAGCGCTGCCGCAGGACACCGTCACGCTCGTCTCTCTCCCCGCCCTCGACTGGCGCGCGCAGAAGGCCGGCTGGTTCGAGGCGCTCGACCGCGCCGGTGTCGTGATCGAAGCGAAGCCGGTCACGCGCAAGGCACTGCCCGAATGGCTCGCGGCGCGGCTCAAGGCCCAGAACCAGGATGCGGACAGGGAAACGCTCGATTTCATCGCCGACCGCGTCGAGGGCAACCTTCTCGCGGCGCACCAGGAAGTGCAGAAGCTGGCGCTGCTGTTTCCCGCCGGACGAATCGCCTTCGAGCAGGCGCGCGACGCGGTGCTCGAGGTCTCGCGCTACGACGTGTTCCGGCTCGGGGAAGCGCTGCTCGAAGGCGAGGTGGCGCGTCTCGCCCGTATGCTTGACGGCCTCCGGGGCGAGGGCGTGGCGCCCCCGCTCGTGCTGTGGGCGATCGCCGAGGAGACCCGCGCCATCGGGCGCGTGCTCGACGGCCTCGCCTGCGGCAGGACGCCGCCGCAGCTGTGGCGCGAGGCCAGGGTATGGGGCAAGCCGCACCAGCAGCTCATGCAGCAGAACTGCCGGCGCTTCTCCAGGGAGCAGGTCGAAGCCGCGCTCCTGTCCGCCGCGAGAGCGGACCGCATGGTGAAGGGGCTCATCCGCGGCGACGTGTGGGACGAGTTGCTGCAGCTCTGCCTGCGTTTCGCGGCCGGCGCGCCCGTCAGGCCGCTGCCCGAACGGGGTAAAATGGCCGCTGCCGCACAGGCGGCGGAACGGAACCAGCCGGCTCTGTTCTAATCCGCTTTCTGCTGGTTCTTCCGCGTATCGGAGCGCCCATCAAAAGCGGCCGGGCGCGAGCCGGGAG
>DAIDBG010000223.1 GCA_027310225.1 bacterium
GCGGCACACGGGTCGATGCGGTGATCGCGGCGCAAGTGCTGCGCGTGGTGCGACCGGCCGCCGTGGAGACAGCAATCTTGGCCCAGCGCGAAGAAGCGAAGAAGCAGGACGAAGTGCGCGACGCACTGGATCGCCATCTCCAGGCCGCTCGCTACGCCGCACAGCGCGCCCAGCGCCAGTATGACGCTGCGGATCCCGAGAACCGACTCGTCGCCGACGAGCTCGAGCGGCGATGGAACCGGGCGCTTGAGCGAGTGCGCGAGATCGAGCAGCAAATCGCGCAGCACAGCGATCTGCAGCAGGAGCAGCCTGCGCCGACGGTGGAGGAGTTCTCAGACCTGGCCGAGAGACTTGAGGAGCTCTGGCAGCATCCGGCTACCGATGCGCAGTTGAAGAAGCGCATCGTGCGCTCGCTCATCCACGAGGTCGTCGTCGACGTGGACGTCGCGACCAGCGAGATCGTGCTCGTGATCCACTGGAAGGGGGGCTTGCATACCGAGGTGCGCGTGCTGCGGCGCCGACGCGGCCAGAACAGCACGCACACCGCCAAGGAGACGGTAGATGCCGTGCGCGCTCTGGCGCGAATCTGCGCCGATGCTTACATCGCCAATGTACTCAACCGCAACGGACGGCGCACCGGGCGCGGCAACTTCTGGACCCGCGAGCGGGTAACTGCGCTGCGCAGCCATTACGACATCCCGGCGTACTGCGCCGAGCGGCGCTCTCGTGAGGGCTGGTTAAACCTGAACGAGGCGGCGCACTTGATGGGCATCAGCCCTCGCACATTGCGACTCGCCGTCGAGCGCGGAGAGCTCAAGGCTGAGCATCCTTTGCCCGACGGCCCGTGGATCTTCAATCGCGAGGCGTTGGAGGCAAGCGCTGCGGCAGAGCTCGCGGCGCGGGTTCGCGCGCGCAATCGCAAAGCCGCCGTACCAGCCGAGGAACAAGGCATCCTTGATCTATCAATGACATAGCGAGGTGGGGCAGTATGAAGACGGGTTGTACCAGGGGAAGAACTCGCCCAGGAACGAGCGGGCGTGCGCCAGGCTCTCGAAGCGCTCGGGGAACTCGGGCCGGTATTTCAGCGTCTTGAACTGCGCTTCCGAATAGGGGTTGTCGTTCGAGACCCGCGGCCGCGAGAAGGATGGCGCGACTCCGAGATCGACGAGCAGCTCGGCGGTGCCCTTGGCGCGCATGGGGCTGCCGCGATCGGAGTGCAGCACGAGCGAATCGCGCGCGATGCCGTACTTCAGGCACGTTTCCTCGATGAGCTGCTGGGCGAGCCCGGCGTTCTCGGCCTGCGCCACGAGCCAGCCCACCACGTAGCGGCTGAAGATGTCCAGAAGCACATACAGGTAGAAGAACTGCCACTTCATCGCCCCTCGGAGCCGCGTGATGTCCCAGGACCAGACCTCGTTCGGGGCTCGGGCAATGAGTTCCGGCTTGGCGTGCGCGGGGTGCACGAGCTGGTTCCTGCGCTCGCGATTCATGCCGCAGGCGCCCAGCACCCGGTAGAAGGTCCTCACCGAGGCGAGATAGATCCCTTCGTCCAAGAGCTGCGCCCAGGCGGTGTAGGGCGTGGCATCCACGAAGCGCGGCCCGGTCAGCAGCCCCAGGATCTCCTGGCGCTCGGGCCCCGAGAGCGCAAGCGGCGGCAGCGGCCGCAGGCGCAGCGCGCAGGGCGGCCGCGGCGCTCGACGCCGGTACCACGTGGCGTGCGATGCTCCCAGTGTCCGCGTCGCCCGACGCAGCGGCAGCGCCGGCACGAGCTCGCCCACTGCCCTCAAGACTCGCTCCCGGTGTTCGGCTCGGGCGTCGCTGCCGCCGGAATGCCCAGCAGCGCGCAGAGCTTTTTTTGCACTTCCACGATGAGCCGCGCCTGCTCGAGCTCGCGCTCAAGGCGCGCGTTCTTCGCCTCCAGCACCGCGATGCGCCGCTGCTCGGGCGTGAGCCTGGCCTTCCGGCCGCGCCGACGCGCAAGCGCCTCCAGCGCCCCGGCCTCGCGCTCGCGCCCCC
>DAIDBG010000243.1 GCA_027310225.1 bacterium
GGGCGGGCGGGCGCTGGGGCCCGTGGGCGCACGTCCCGGCGCTGCAGGGACTGCCGCAGACCGAGCTCTACGCCGTGTGCACGGCGCACGCGGACACGGCGCAGGCGGCCGCCGGGAAGTACGGCGTGAAGCACGCGTACAGCGACGTCAAGGCGCTGGGCGCGGACCCGCAGGTGGAAGCGGCCCTCGTCGCGGTGCGCGTGCCGGCGCACTACGCGCTCGCGAGGAGCGCCCTCGAAGCGGGCAAGCACGTCTATTGCGAATGGCCGCTGGGCAAGGACACGAAGGAGGCCGAGGAGCTGGCGGCGCTCGCGCGCCAGAAGAAGCTGCACACGATGGTCGGCCTGCAGCGGCGCGCGTCGCCCGCGTACCTGTACATGCGCGAGCTGATCCAGGGCGGCTACGTCGGCGAGGTGCTGTCGGTGAACATGGTGATGATGAACAGCGGGGTGCTGACCCGCACCTCGGACCGCACCTGGCAGCGCGACGCGAAGCTGGGCGCCAACCCCCTGACCATCACTTTCGGGCACGCCATCGACGCCGTATTGATGGTGGTGGGGGAGCTCACCGAAGCGTCGGCCGTCGTCAGCACGCAGGTGCCGCAGTGGTTCGAGAGCGACACGAAGCAAACCGTGGACACGACCGCGCCCGACAACATCATGATCCAGGGCCGGCTCGACAGCGGCGCCGTCATCAACGCCTGCGTGGGCGTCCAGCCGTACCACGGCAGCGGCTACCGGTTCGAGATTTACGGCAAGGACGGCACGCTGATGATGATCGGCGGCGGCGAGGCCGGCCAGGAATCCAATCGCAGGATCATGGGCGGGCACAAGGACGATCAGGCGCTGCAGGAGCTGCCCGTGCCGGAGCGGCTCAAGTGGGTGCCGGAATCGGTGCGGAAAGTGGGGCGCGCCTACGACGTGGGCCAGATGTGGGTCAGGTTCGCCGAAGCGATCCGCACCGGCGCGCGCGTCGAGCCCGACTTCGATCACGCGGTGCGCCGCCACCGGATGCTGGACGCCATCCGGCGCGCGTCCGAGACGGGGCAGCGGCAGAAGGTCCTGCTGTAGTAGGCCGGAAAACGGTGCGAAGACTCACCGCCAAGGGCGCCAAGACCGCTAAGGAACGCGTACGACGGGTCGCCAAGGACGCGAAGGGCGCAAAGGAACCGGTACGACGGGTCGCCAAGGACGCAAAGGCCGCGAAGGAAACAGAATGAAGCAGTCATGGCGCTGAAACATCCCAAAGGCCCCGCCGGCAGGCTGCACGTGCTGGGGCACACGTCGAGGATCCTCAAGGGCAACCCGCTCGGCGATCCGCACGCCCGCAACGTCGGCGTGTGGCTGCCGCCGCAATATGACGCTGAAGAAAAGCGGCGCTTCCCGGTGCTCTACGACCTCGTCGGCTTCACCGGCACCGGGCTTTCGCACACCAATTGGAAGCCGTTCGGCGACAACGTGCCGGAGCGCGCGGCGCGCCTCATTCGGGAAGGAAAGATGGGGCCGGTGATCATCGTCTTTCCCGATTGCTTCACGGCGCTCGGCGGCAACCAGTACGTGAACTCGTCCGCGATCGGCAACTACGCGGACTATCTCACGCAGGAGATCATTCCCTTTGTGGACCGCCAGTTCCGCACGCTGGCGAGCCGCGAGCACCGCGGCTGCTTCGGCAAATCATCCGGCGGCTACGGGGCGATCATTCATGGCATGAAGTACGCGAGGTACTGGGGCGCGGTCGCGAGCCATTCCGGCGACGCGTATTTCGATTTCGTCTATTGGGCCGACTGGCCCAATACGCTCAACGAGCTCGCGAAGCACCGGCTGCCGAAGCGCCGGGCCGGCGCCTACGACGCGCGGCGCGAGTCGAGCCGCAAAGGCCTCGCCGACGGGCTGGACGACGGGCGCATCAAGCGCTTCCTCGATCACGTGTGGAAAAGGGAGAAGCTCTCCACCGCGGAAGGCCACTGCATCATGAATCTGTGCATGGCGGCAACCTACGACCCCAACCCGCGGGTGCCGCTCGGCTTCCGCGTGCCGTTCAATCTCGAATCGGGCGAGGCGATTTCAGCGCGCTGGCGCGAGTGGCGCAAGCACGACCCGGTCAATCTCGTCGCGCAGTACCGCGCCAGCCTCAAGCGGCTCCGCGGCATCTACATCGACTGCGGCTGGCGCGACCAGTACCACATCCACTACGGCGCGCGCATCCTGTCGAAGCGCCTCGCCGCGTCCGGCATCCGGCACGCCTACGAGGAATTCGACGACAACCATTCCGACATCGACTACCGGATGGACGCGAGCCTGCCGTTTCTTTACCGGGCGCTGAAGCCCTGACCCAGCTTACCGGAAGCGGTCTCAAGATTACTCCCTCGCCCCGTGTCAACGGGGAGAGGGTTGGGGAGAGGGGTGAGGAAGGGGACGATTTTCATAGGGAAAAGTGAATCTTGCGCGCCGCCCCCCTCACCCTATCCCTCTCCCCCAATTGGGGGAGAGGGGATTCTTGAGATGGGTTCCAGTGACTTGGTCAAGCGGCGGACGGCCTTGAGCCGCTGCGTCGCGTCGCCCGCGAGGTGCGACCAGATGATGGCGTCGCGCACGAGCTTGTGCGCCATTGCATCCATGGCGCCCGGGGTCGCGGCGTGTATCTCCAGGTTGAGTCGGGTCACGCGCTGGATGACGTCCGTCGA
Source organism: bacterium (assembly GCA_027310225.1). Taxonomy (GTDB): domain Bacteria; phylum Pseudomonadota; class Gammaproteobacteria; order Burkholderiales; family SG8-41; genus SG8-41. The sequence goes on from DAIDBG010000243.1 coordinate 2,684, forward strand.
GTAGTTCATCGCCAGGACCGGGCTGGCCGATTTCACGTGCCGGTCCATTTCCCAGGCGGTGCGCAGCACGAACGAGCGCAGCGACTCGGCGAGGGCGAACATCTCGTTCAACTTCAGCTGCACGAGCTGGTGGTCGTAGAGGAGCTTGCCGCCGCGGCGCTCGCTCTTCGCGTGGCGCAGCGCGAATTCGCACGCCGCGTCGCACACGCCGAGCGCGTTCGCCGCCAGCTCGAAGTCGCCGAACTCGGCCGCCATGCCGCTGCGCACCTTCATGCCGCCGTTCACCTGGCCGACCACGTTGGCGTGCGGCACGCGCGCGTCCTCGAACACCAGCTCGGCGTTCTGGTAGAAGCGCCAGCCGCTCTTGTTGAAGATATTGCTGATGCGCACGCCCGGCGTGCCGACCGGCACCAGGAACGTCGTCGTGCCTTCGCGTATGGACGCGTCCGGATCGGTGCGCGTGTTGACGAAGAAGAGCCTGCCGACGCTGCCGTTGGCGATGAAGGTCTTCTCGCCGTTGAGTATCCAGTCCTCGCCCTGGCGCACCGCCCGCAGCCGGTAGCCGGCCCGCGGATCGTCGTCCGGGGGATAGCGGTTGTCGGATCCGGCGTTCGGCTCGGTGCTGGCCGATCCCATGAGGTAGGTGTCGTCGGCGAGGAAGGGCTTGAGGAAGCGCTCCTTCTGGTCGCGCGTGCAGAACTCGGCGATCTGGTGGCTCCACTTCCAGTTCTGGCTGAACGCCTTCGACATCGCGCTGTCGCCGCTCGCCAGCTCCGCCATCACCACGCCCTGGGTGACGAAGTCCGCGCCGGGCCCGCCCCATTCCTCAGGAACGGCCAGCGTGCGAAAGCCCAACTGCGAGCCCTTGCGGATGATGTCCCAGTCCCACGGCGCGAACCCGCCTTCGAGCTGGTCGCGCTTGAGCGACAGCGGGCGTATCTCCGCCCGCGCGAACTCGCACGCTCTCTGCTGCCAGCCGCGCTGCACTTCGTTGAGCGAAAAATCCATTTGTTCTCCCCGGTAGCCCGAGACTCGCGGCCGGCATTCCACGAAACGGACTCGGCCCGCCACGCGCGTCTGCGGATATGATAGGACGGCTTGCGGTTCGAGCACGAGGAGGAAAGCATGAGTGGCAGGTACTGGATGGTCGCATGCCTGACGGCGGCCCTGGCATTCCCGCTGGCCGCGACTGCGCAGAAGTATCCCGACAAGCCGATCCGGCTGGTGGTAGCGTTCCCGACCGGCGCGCCGAACATCCTCGCGCTGCTCCTGTCGGAGAAGCTGCGCGAGCCGCTCGGCCAGCCGGTGGTGCCGGACTTCCGCGGCGGCGCGGGCGGCAATCTCGCCGCCGAGCTGGTCGCCAAGGCGCCCGCGGATGGTTATACGCTGCTGCTGACGAGCGGCTCGATCGCCATCAGCCCCAGCCTGTTCCCCAAGCTGGGCTATGACACGTTACGCGACTTTGCGCCGGTCACGCTGCTCGCGACAGTGCCCAACGTGCTCGTCGTCCATCCTTCGGTGCCGGCGCGCAGCCTCCGCGAGCTGGTGAAGCTCGCTAAGGCGTATCCGGGCAAGCTCAACTACGGCTCCGGCGGCGTGGGCTCCGGCAGCCAGCTCGGGAGCGAGCTGTTCCGGACCCTCTCCGGGATCAGCATGGTGCACGTGCCTTACAAGGGCGCCGCGCTGGCGCTGTCGGCGATGCTGAGCGGCGAGGTGGACATGGTGACCTCGACGGTTCCCGCGACCATCCCGCTCGTCAATAGCGGCAGAATCCGGGCGCTGGCCGTGATGGCCCCGAAGCGCGTGGCGTCGCTGCCCAATGTGCCGACGACCGCCGAAGCGGGCATGCCGGAACTCGTCGTGATCACCTGGTACGGCTTGTTCGTGCCCGCGGGCGTCAAGCCCGACGTCATCGGGCGCCTGAACAGCGAGTTCGCGAAAGCGATGAACGCGCCGGACGTGCGCGGCAAGCTGTCCCAGGTCGAGCTGGATGTGGCCACCGGCACGCCGGCCGAAGCTGCCAGGTTCGTGCGCGCCGAGATGGAGCGCTGGGCGCGCGTGATCAAGGAGGCGGGGATCAAGCCTGCGCAGTGACGGCTTGTCCTTTTTATAGTCCTTCCACGATCCGCAGGTCCCGCTCCGCGCCATCGCCGAGCGCCTTCAGGGCGGCTTGGTAGCCCGGACTGTCGTGCACCGCGATCGCTTGCGCCACGCTGTTGAACTCGATCACCACTACGCGCTGCATGACGCCCGCCTCGTACGTCTTCGCCGGGTCGCCGCGCACCAGAAATCGCCCGCCCGATGCCTGCATCACCGGTGCGGCGAGCTTGCGGTACGCGTCGACCTTCGCCGGGTCCTTGATCGAGCGAAACATGTTGAGCCAGTATTCCTTGGCCATGCTGAGTCTCCTCTTCGAACCGTGAACGATGAAGGCGGAAGGATGAAGGAAAGACTTGAGTTAAGTAGCGTTCCTCTGCCTTCTGCTAGTCCGCCCGCATGCCGGATTCCTTCACCACCTTCCCCCACTTCGCGACTTCGCTGCGGACCTGGGCCCCGAACTGCTCCGGCGTGGAACCCCTGGGCTCGAGGTCCGTGGTGCCGAACCGTTTCTTCACGTCGGGCTGCCCGAGCGCGTTCGCCGCGGCCGCATGCAGACGGGCGATGATCTCGTTCGGCGTGCCTGCCGGGACCATGAGGCCATACCACGAGCTCACGTCGTAGCCGGGCACGCCGGACTCGGCGAGGGTCGGCACGCGGGGCGCCATGGACGAGCGCTGCGCGCTGGTGACGGCCAGCGCGCGCAGCTTCCCGGCCCTGACGTGCGGGATCACCGCGCTGGTGGCAGGGAAGCCGACCGAAGCCTCGCCGCTGATTAGCGCGGTGATGGACTGCGGGGTGCCCTTGTAGTTGACCTCGGTCATCTTGATGCGGGCCATGCTGTTCAGCATCTTGGCCGCGAGCTGGATGGCGGCGCCCGCCGTGGCGACGTTGATCTCGCCCGGCCGCTTCCTCGCGAACGCGATCAGCTCCTTCACCGACTTCGCGAGCAGCGAGGGATGCGCCGCCAGCGTGAACGAGCCGGACGCGAGCAGCGTGACCGGTGCGAGGTCCTTGAGTAAGTCGTAGCCGAGCTTGCGGTAGAGCGTCGCGCTAATGGCGTGGGAAATGTTGCCCATCAGCACCGTGTAGCCGTCGACCGGCGACCTGGCGACGATCTCCGCCCCGATATTGCCCGCCGCGCCGGCCCGGTTCTCGATCACCACCTGCTGCCCGAGCGCCGCCGAGAATTCCGGCTGAATGAAGCGCGCAACCTGGTCGTTCGCGCTTCCCGCCGGGAACGGCACGATGAGACGTATCGCCCGGGTCGGGTACTGGGCATGAGCCGGCGCCATTCCCGCCAGCGCAACTGCGAGCGCGATCAAGCCGCGCCAAGTCGTTATTTTCATGGGTCCCTCCTCGAAAAAGCCGCCGCCCACCCCACTCTGCGGGCGGATGTTCAGTATGCCACGAAGAAAAACGGGGGCGCAGCCGCCATTTATCGAAGGATGAAGGTGGAAGGCAAAGAAAGCTAACGGCTCCGCTCCGAGGATGACTCATCGGTTGTCAGCCATTCGTCGTCACCCATCACGTTGTTTTTTTCAAGAGTACGGATAGCCCACGCCAACCCCCATTTTCCAATGGGCTACCAAATCAAAAATACTCGGGCGATTTTGGATTTAGCAGCCTGTCGGAACGTCAAGTCCGACAGGCTGCCAAGGCATCAATAATCGGACAGCCGGACCTTCGACTCCCTTTCGCGCACTCGTTGACGAGGCCCTTGAGGACTTTGCGGATGGCCGCCAGGTCGTTCAGTCTTTCCTCGACCAGCGCCAGCTTCTTTTCCGCGAGCGCTTTGGTTTCCGCGCAGTGCCTGCCATCCGAAAGCCCCAGGAGCACCGCGATTTCGTCCAGGGTGAACCCCAGCGCCTGCGCGCGCTTGATGAAACGCACCCGTTTCAGATCCTCCGCGCCGTAGCGCCGGATTCGGCCGCGCTCCCGGTCGGGCCGGGGCATCAGGCCGATCGCCTGGTAATAGCGAATGGTCTCGACGTGGACGCCGGCCGAACTGGCCAGCTCGCTGATTCTGATGCCTCTTTTAACGGCCTCCTGCTTCAACATGACGCTTGACTCCGTAGCTAACTACGGAAGTAAGGTTACACCTTCGATGCGGCATAAGGAAGGAACGGAAATGAGCGTTTACACCATTCGCGTGACCGGGATGACCTGCGATCATTGCGCGCAGACTGTTGAGAAGGCATTGGGCACGGTGCCGGGCGTAACAGCGGCACACGTATCGTACGCCGAGGGCACGGCGCGCGTTGAAACTCGTGACGGCGTGCCCGAATCAGCCTTGGCCAAGGCAGTTGCGGCCAGGGGTTATGGAACGGAACTGCTCGAGGCCCCCGGATCAAGCGCACCTGGGCGCGTCGCCAGCTCGAACAAGCCGACGCGCGCACCGCGAAAAGCAGAAGCAGGCCTCCACATCGTCATCATCGGCAGCGGCAGCGGCGCGTTTGCCGCGGCGATACGGGCTGTTGATGAAGGGGCACAAGTCACCATGATCGAGGCAGGAACCCTGGGCGGCACCTGTGTGAACGTGGGCTGCGTGCCTTCAAAGATCACGATTCGGGCGGCTCACTTTGCCCACGCACAGGCAGCGAGCCCGTTTCGGGGAATCGCGAGTCGGCCGGCGCAGGTGAATCGAGCGGCGCTGGTCGAGCAGCAACAGCAGCGAGTCGAAGAGCTGCGGCTTGCAAAATATCAGAACATCGTTGACGCCAATCCTGGCATCAGCGTGCTGCGGGGCCACGCCCGCTTCAAAGACGCCCACACCCTGATAGTGAAGCGGCAGGACGGCCGTGAGACGGAACTGCGCGCCGACCGGGTGCTGATCGCGACCGGCGCCTCCCCCGCCATACCGCCCGTGCCGGGGCTCGAGGTAGCACCCTATTGGACTTCCACCGAGGCGCTGGTGGCGCAAGAGCTGCCGCGGCATCTGATTATCATCGGCTCGTCCATCGTCGCGGTCGAGCTGGGGCAGGCGTTCCTGCGGCTCGGCTCGAAGGTGACGATGATCGCCCGCAGCAAAGTGCTGTTCCGTGAGGATCCCGCCATCGGGGAAGCCCTCGCGGAAGCGTTGACGAGCGAAGGCATGAGGATTCTGACCCACACCGCGACAAAGTCGGTGGCCCATCGCGACGGAGTGTTCCGCGTCGAAACCAGCGCGGGTGTCATCGAGGGCGATCGCCTGCTGGTGGCGACCGGCCGCCGCCCGAACACTTCGGGCATGAACCTCGAAGCGATCGGCGTCAGGCTGGACGAGCGCGGTGCAATCCGGGTGGACGATCGTTCCTCGACCGGGGTGCCGGACGTCTATGCGGTTGGCGATTGCACCGACCAGCCGCAGTTCGTTTACGTCGCGGCCGCCGCCGGCACCCGCGCCGCGATCAACATGACGGGAGGCGATTCGGCTCTGGATTTGACCACGATGCCCGCGGTGATCTTCACCGATCCGCAGGTTGCAACCGTGGGCCTCACGGAAGCCGATGCACGGCTCAAGGGCATGGAAACAGAGTCGCGCACGCTCACGTTGGACAACGTGTCGCGCGCTCTCGCGAACTTCGATACCCGTGGATTCATCAGGATCGTCGCGGAGGCCGGGACCGGACGCATGTTGGGCGTGCAAGCGGTGGCTGCCCAGGCTGGAGAGTTGATCCAGACGGCGGCGCTCGCCATCCGCAACAAGATGACGGTGGATGACCTCGCAGGGCAGCTCTTCCCCTATCTCACGATGGTGGAAGGGCTCAAGCTGTGCGCCCAGACCTTTACCACGGACGTCAAGCAACTATCCTGCTGCGCGGGTTAGCAGTGCGCTGACACGAGACATGCAGGGCCACCTGCCCGGCAAGCCTTGAAAGGAGACCCCCCGTGGAACAGTACGACACGCCTGCCGCCGTCCGGAGCGCCGCGGTCCATGCCGGTGGAAATGCGGATTCCGGAAAATCGGGTCCGCTGATCGCCTTGATCTGGAAGAGGCCAATGTATTTTTTCATATGGCTTATCACCGCTGTCGTAGTAGGCTGGCTTTACATTGGCCTTTTGACCATTCCAGCAGGCTATGATGCGATGGGATGGGTCTTTGCTCTGACTTTTCCCGTTCTCGTTGGAACCATGCTCGCCGTACTGGTCGCCAGCTACAGGGAGCAGAAGGCTTGCCCGCTCGACGCAACGAGCGGTGGCCTCGGCGGGAGCATTGTGGGCATCTTCACGGTCGGCTGTTCCACCTGCCCGGCGCTCCTGCTCGGCTGGATCGGCCTGGGCGCCGCTGTTCCCACCGCTCTTCTCGCCAGCCCGTGGTTGAAGCTCGCGAGCCTCTTGCTGCTGGTTGCGGCACTGTACTGGGCCGGCAGGAAGAAACTACAGGCGTCGTGATCGCGGTACCGAAAGCTCGTTAATCCCGGAGCCTGATCGAAAGGATTACGTCATGAAGAAACTTGTCAACATCGCCATGTTCATCCTGTTCACCGTCGTCTCTGCCGCGGTCCTGGCCGAGATCCGGACCGTTACGCTGTCGGTGTCAGGGATGACCTGAGGGGGGTGCGTGATCCGCGTGTCGAGATCACTCACCAAAGTCCAAGGCGTGGTCAAAGCGGACGTGAGCCTCGAGAAAGCCGAAGCCGCAGTCACCTTCGACGATGCGAAGACCAACGTTGAAGCTCTGCTCAAGGCGACCAAGGATGCCGGCTACCCGTCAACCCTGAAACGGTGACCGGTTCTCGCTCGGCGTGGTGAGCGTTGCCGTGGCGGTCTAAAACCTTGTCCGAAAGCCATGAAGTCGAAGACCCCGGCCGATCGCATGAGTTTTTATCGCGTGCCCCTGGTGTGCGAGGCCGCGCCGCGCTTTGGCTGCGGGACGCGCGCAAAGCCCGTGTTGCGGGACCTCGAGCGCCGGCCGGGAGTCAACAAGGCATGGCTCAATCGCGCCGGAAACCTGATCGCCATAGCGGGCACCGCAAAAGGACGCAGGGCGGCGCTCGGAGTTCTACGCACGCGAGGCATCAAGGCGGCGCTGCTGCACGGCGAGTCCCTCGAGATCGCGTCGAAGGGGTACGCTTCCGGTTCAGGGTGGTATCGCGCCGCCGAAGTGGACCGGCTGAGCGAGGAAGAGGCGCGCGCAATCGCCCGCCGTCTGACTGCCCGGCTTGGCGCGAGGACAGAAATGGCGCAGACTCGTATCAAGGCTCTCGCGAGCGCGATCGAGGCCGCGTGCGCGCACGAGCTGATCAACCATCCGGCGCAATCGGCGGCCGCAAGAAAGCGACGACTGGCGAAGGTAATCCTGGCGGCAGCTCGAAGGCATCTGGACGATGCGCTTTTTGGTACGTTCGCGGACCTCGTGCGGCTCGGCCATCGCCCGCTTCCGGGCGAAGAGTGAAGCATGATGGAGAAAACTATGGAAAAGGACCTGCACTTTACGTTGCGCATTGAGGGGATGACTTGCGATGGCTGCGCGAGGCACGTCACGCAGGCGCTCAATGGCGTACCCGGAGTAAAGACGGCCGAGGTTGGTGATTGGCGGGCGGGCACGGCCGCCGTGGTGGCCGAGGGGAGTGTTTCCGACGAAGCTCTTGCCGCTGCGGTTGCAAAAGCCGGATACCGGGCCATCACGCAGGCAAAACGGCCACTCGAAGGCGAGCGCCGGGTCCCTCGAACGGAGGGCGATTTCGATGTCATGACTATCGGCGGAGGCTCAGCGGCGTTCGGCGCAGCTATCAAGGCGGCGGAGCTGGGAGCGAAGGTCGCGATCGTCGAGGCGGCTACGATCGGCGGCACCTGCGTCAACATCGGCTGCGTGCCCTCGAAGACGCTCATCAAGGCGGCCGAGATCTGCTACCACGCCGCCTATTCGAGCTTCGAGGGCATGGCCGCCTGTCCCCCGCCGTCCGACTGGCAGCGGGTCGTCGGGCAGAAGGACGAGCTGGTCGCCGCGCTGCGCGAAGAGAAATACATCAAAGTTCTCAAGGCTTATCCGAATATCAGTCTCATCCGTGGCCGCGCCGAGCTGACCGGGGGGCGCAGCGTGCGTGTCGACGGCAAGACCTACGCTCCGGGGAAAATCCTCGTCGCCACCGGATCGCGGCCATGGGCGCCGCCCATCCCCGGGCTCAAGGAGGCGGGCTACCTCGATAGCACCGATGCGCTCAGCCTGCCCGCCCTGCCGCAGAGCCTGATCGTCATCGGCGGCGGCACCATCGGCCTCGAGCTGGGGCAGCTCTTTGCGCGCTTTGGCGTCCGCGTCACGCTGGTGGAAACCATTTCCCGCATCGCCGCCGCCGAGGAGCCGGAGATCAGCGAAGCGCTTAACAGGACCTTGGTGGCCGAACGGATAAACGTGATCACCGGCGCCAAGATCGAGCGGATCGACCGCTCGGAAGCCCAATACAAAGTGCAGGTCGAGCTAAACGGCACGAAACAGACGTTGACCGCCGAGCAGTTGCTCGTCACCACGGGACGCCGGGCGAACACCGGCGGCTTCGGCCTCGCGGAGGCGGGCGTCAAGCTGGGCGCCCGAGGAGAAATACTCGTGGACCGGCATTTACGCACCGACAATCCCGACATCTTCGCGGCGGGCGACTGCATCGGCGATCCCATGTTCGTCTACGTCGCCGCGTATGCCGGGCAGCTTGCCGCGGGCAACGCGCTCACCGGGGCGGGCAATGTCTACGATCTTTCTGCGCTGCCGCGGGTTACTTTCAGCGATCCGCAACTTGCAAGCGTGGGGCTGACCGAGGCGCAGGCGCGGGCATCGGGGCTGGACATAGAGGCGTCTATCCTGCCGCTCGAGCACGTGCCCAGGGCGCAGGCCGCGCGCAACACCAACGGCCTCATCAAGCTCGTGCGGGAGCGCGGCAGCGAGCGGCTGCTCGGCGCGCACGTGCTGGCCGCCGAAGCCGGCGAAGTGATCCAGGAGGCCACCCTCGCCATCCGTTTCAAGCTCACCACGAAGGATATCGTCGGCACCTACCATCCGTACCTCACCATGGTCGAGGGCCTCAAGCTCGCGGCGCTCACCTTCTCGAAGGATGTGGCGCAGCTTTCCTGTTGCGCTACGTGAAAGGAGCGAACTCATGCGCATGAAGGACAGGACAGCCATCGTGACCGGCGCCGCGAGCGGCATCGGAAAGGAGATTGCCCGCGCATTCGCGCGCGAAGGCGCGAAGGTTTGCATCGCCGATCTTGCCCTCGGAGCCGCAAAAGCTGCCGCCTCCGAAATCGAAAGACAGGGCGCAAGCGCAATGGCGATAGCAATGGACGTGACCGACGAAAAACAGGTGGAAGCGGGGGTTGCGAAAGTGATCGAGAATTACGGCAGCGTCGACGTGCTCGTCAGCAACGCCGGGATCCAGCATATCGCCCCCATCGTCGAGCTTTCGCTCGAAAACTGGCGCAAAGTGCTCGCGATCCATTTGGACGGGGGTTTTTTGACCACCCGGGCCTGCCTGCGCCATATGGTCAAGTCCGGCCGCGGTGGCACCATCCTCTACATGGGCTCGGTTCATTCCAAGGAGGCTTCTCCGCTCAAAGGGCCTTATGTCGCGGCAAAGCACGGCCTGCTGGGGCTTTGCAGGGTGGTCGCCAAGGAAGGGGCGAAGCACGGCGTGCGCTCCAACCTCATCGCCCCCGGGTTCGTGCGCACCCCTCTGGTGGAAAAGCAGATACCGGAGCAGGCGAAGGAGCTTGGAATCAGCGAAGAAGAGGTGATCAGGAACGTCATGCTCAAAGAGACGGTCGACGGCGAATTCACCACGACCGCCGATCTCGCGGAGACCGCGGTGTTTCTTGCCTCCTTTCCTTCCAATGCGCTCACCGGCCAGTCAATCGTCGTGAGCCACGGCTGGCATATGCAGTGAAGATGCGCAAGACGATCACGCTCGCGCTGCAGGGCGGCGGCGCGCACGGCGCTTTCACCTGGGGCGTGCTCGACCGGCTGCTCGAGGAAGACGAAATCGCCATCGAGGGCATCAGCGGCACCAGCGCGGGAGCGATCAACGCCGCCGTGCTCGCGGACGGTTTCGAAAAAGGCGGCGCTGCGGGGGCAAGGCAGGCGCTGCAGCGCTTCTGGGAAGCCATCAGCCGCTACGGCTCGCTGAGCCCTTACC
>DAIDBG010000245.1 GCA_027310225.1 bacterium
GACCTCAGGCGCGCTGATGGCCTTCGCCAGTGCCGCGTTGAGCACACGGATGACGCTGGCGGTGGTACCGCCCGGGACCACGAGGCCGAACTGCCCGCCCACGTCGAAACCGGGATATCCCAGTTCCGCGATGGTCGGCAGCTCCGGCAGCACCGAAGAGCGGGTCGGCGTGGTGACCGCAATGCCGCGCAACTTGCCAGCCTTGATGTACCCCATCACCGCGACGATGTTCTCGAAGGTGAGGTCGACCTCCCCGCCGATGAGGGCGGCGAGGGCGGGGCCGCCGCCCTTGTACGGGACGTGGGTCATGCGAAGCTTCGTCTCGGCCTTGAAGAACTCCGCCGCCAGGTGCGTGGCGCTGCCCGTGCCCGCCGATGCGTAATTCAGGTTGCCCTTGCGCGCGATGCCCACTAACTCCGCAAGATTCGACGCCGGGACGCCCGGGTACACCGCAAGCACGTAGGGCACTGTGGCGATCGATCCCACGCCGGCGAAGTCCTTGATCGGGTCGTACGGAAGCTTGGAGTACAGGCCCGCTGCCGACGTGTGGGGCAGCGTGTTGACGATCAGGACCGTGTAGCCGTCAGCGCGCGCACGCGCGACGATGGTGCTGCCGATCGTGCCGCCGGCGCCGGCGCGGTTGTCGATGACGACGCTCTGGCCGAGGACTTCCGAGAGCTTCGGCGCGATGATCCTCGCGAGCACGTCCGTTCCGCCGCCGGGCGGATACGACACCACGAGCCTGACCACCCGGTCCGGGAATTGCTGCGCCAACGCCACGGTCGCCGGGGCCAGCGTGAGGCCGAGCGCGAACGCAAGGCTGCCTGCGATGTGGATCAACGCCTTCATAGTCCTTCCCCTCCTATATGTAACCCCTTGGAACGCATTCTCGATTCGCGCTCCAAGGGGTGGCAAGCGATCGATTATTGTGAGATTATGAATTTTATTCATGACCATGAGGTGGCGCACTCCTTCCTTGGTGGCCCTGCGGGCGCTGGAGTGTGCGGCGCGGCACATGAGTTTTACGAAGGCCGCCCTCGAGCTTCACCTGACCCAGAGCGCGATCAGCCACCAGATCCGCGCGATGGAGGACATGCTCGGCGTGCGCCTGTTCGAGCGCGTCAGGCAGCGGCTGGTCCTCACCGACGTTGGCCGCGCCTACGTGGAGGAGATCCGCGACGCCTTGGAGCGGATGCAGGCGGCCACCTTCAACGTCCTCGCCCACCACGGGCAGGGCGGCGTGCTCCGGATCGCCACCCAGCCTGCCATTGGGATGAAGTGGCTCATTCCACGGCTCGGCGACTTCAGCAACCGGCATCCCGGGATCCTCATCAGCCTTGTGACGCGCAGCAAGACGCCATTCGATTTCGCCTCCGAGCCGCTCGATGCCGCGATCCACTTCGGCCGGCCCGACTGGCCCGACGTCATCATGAATCGGCTCGACGCCGGAGAGCAGGTCGTCGTATGCGCTCCTGGATACTGGCGCCGCGGCGGCTATTCGCGCCCGGCGAGCCGTCTTTCCAGGCTGGTGCTCCTGCAGCACATCGGTCGTCCGGACGCCTGGCAACGATGGCTCCACGTTGCGGAAGCGACGGGCGTGAACGCTTGGGCCGGGCCTCGCTATGAGCACTTCTACATGATCGTGCAGGCCGCCGTGGCGGGCATGGGCATGGCCCTGCTTCCGCGTCTCTTGGTGGTGGATGACCTGGCATCGGGACGGCTCGTTGCCCCCTTCAGGGTGACCCTGGTGAGCGAAGACGCGTACTACCTCGTCTATCCCGAGGCGCAGCGACATAATCCCAAGGTCAACGTATTCCGGGATTGGGTCGTGGCGGAGGCGGATCGTATCGATCAAAAAAATAGGAAAAACCAGTAGGAGAAAATCGCGCGCTTTTTGCGCACCCGGCCGCTTGCCATAGTCCCAAGCCGATCGGGAGCTTGCGGGTGTTGTGTCTGGCAGCGTGGTGCCCGTTTGCTCGCCCGATCCGCAAAGCGCCTGAGATTAAAACCTTCCAGATCCTGGTCTGCACAACGCCACTGCCGGGCTTTGCGGGGGCAAGGGGGCCAATCTGGCGCCTCGCGCGGTTCTATGCGATGTCGGGAACCGGGTGATAGGTGAGCGGCAAGTTGGCATGTCAGGGCCAACTTGCGATGCCGGGTGATGGACCGCGCTCAGCGCCGAGCGGGGCCCGCAATCCGAGAGACTCGAGGATGCGCCGGATGGCTCCCGGATTCTCGATCAGCGCAATCACCCGCATCGGCCCCTTGCACTTGGGACATTGCAGCGGATCAACCTCGTGGACTTTGCGGATGAGTCGCGCCTAGGAGTCTGCGCGGCAGAGCGAATTCGTGACGGGCGACATCGTGATGGCCGTAGTTTTTGTGGGCGATGCGGAGCGCGGCGAATGGAATCGCGGCTGCGCGACAGCTTGATCGTCTCGAACCGGCCTAACGAGGCCAGGTAACGAGGTCCGCAGCCCTCTACGCGGGGATCATCGACGCCATCCGTCTGAGGTTCAGCGCCGCACAGACGAGCCGCCACTCGGCTTTGGCCTTGCGAAGGCCCCGCATGCTGAACTGTCGGAACCCGAGCACGTTCTTCACCCAGCCGTTGGGAGGCTCTGAAATCCACTTGCGACGCCGGTAAGCGAGCTGGGCTTGCTCGGTTCGCAGCTTCTCGGCCATCGCCACTGTGTGCGGACGCTTCTTCGGATCGATCGCGAGCGGCTTCTTTCCCTCCCGACCCAGCGCCACCACCTGCTCGGTGGGGTGATCGACGAGTGTCTCGAAGACCGCTTCGGATCGGAATCCCGCATCGGCCAGCGCCTGCCTGGGATACTCGCCCGCGGTGTCTCGGACCGCCTCAAGCAGAGGCGGCAGCCGGGTGCTGTCAGCGCCGTTGTTGGTGAGCTCGGCGGCGACGATGATGTACGCGGTCTCGTCCACGGCCGCGTGGGCGTTGTAGGAGTAGTCGAATCCGCCGCCTGAGCGCTTCATGATGCGGCTGTCGGGGTCGGTGAAGTTCTCCTGCGCCTTGGGCTTGGGGATACCGAACTCGCGCTTGTACAGCGGCCCCTTCCTCGGGTTGCCGTCCGGATCGCGGGGCTTACGTTCATCGCCTGGCGTGCGGCCGCGGGCAGCATCGGCCTGACGCTGGCGCTCCTGCAACCGCTCCTGGGCGGCGCGAATCACCTCCCGCCGCTGCTCGCGTCGTTCGATCTCCGCGGGGATGTCCAGCTCCGGCTCGTTCTTCTCGGCCTCATCGGTCGCCCGGGCCTTGGCCAGCAGCGCATCGATCTGTGCCTTCAGCTCGATCTCGGTACGCTGCATGCGCTCGTAGCTCATCGCCTTGTGCCGCGAGGCGTTCGCCTTGATCTGGGTGCCGTCCACCGCGATCGTCCCCAGCTTCGCCAGTCCACACTCGCGCGCGAGCTTTACCACTTGCACGAAGAGCGCCGAGAACTCCTCCAAGTGCAACGCTCTGAAGTCACAGATCGTCCGGTGCTTCGGGAAGTTGCTTGCTCCCAGCACTCGAAAGGCCACGTCCTCGTGCAGCTTCCTGGCGATCTTGCGAGAGGAGAACACTCCCGTGGCGTACCCGTACACCAGCACCTTGACCATCATCGTCGGATGAAACGGCTGGTTGCGCGGACCGCCGCTGGCGTAGCGCGCATGAAACGCACTCAGATCCAGCGCATCGATCGTATCGCTGATGAAGTACGCCAGATGCCCTTCGGGCAGCCAGTCTTTCTTGAAGGGCCGACGGCAGCAGCTGCTGCCTCGGTTCATAGGGAAGGTAGCTCGTCGTCATCCCCTCTCAACGATCGAGCCTCCTTCCCGATGACCCGCCCTTCGCCTTCTGCCGCGCAGACTCCTAGTTGTACTGTGTCATTCTTGTTTCCGCAGTGATCTGCAGCATGGGCAACGAGGCAAGAGGCGTGCGAGCTCACAGGCGATTTGATAACGCAGCGTCGGAATGGAGTCGGGCACGTGGCGCTGTGCTCTGCCGGCTACCGCGAGGTTGGTGATTTTTGGATAGAGAAGACACTTTTGGTCGATCGGAGCGGTTTTTTTACAGCCCTCTTTAAGCCGCTGCGCCATGAGAAAGGCGTAGGCGGCGATACACAACGTTGCATGATGATGAAAGCCGCACCAGCCGCGGCCCTCGTAATGAGACAAGCCGAACTCCTGTTTGAGCTCGTGATAATCGTGCTCGATGCGCCAGCGCATCTTTGCCGTGTCGACCAAGCGCTCGATCGGCGTCTCGGCGGGCAAGCTCAAGAGCCAGTATTTGATGGGCTCGGCTGCGGCGCGCGGCCATTCGATGAGCAGCCATTCTTGCGCGCGCATCGTCGTTCGCTTCTGATCGCGATGGGCCGCACGCACGCGTACGCAGGCAAAGCGCGAAGTGAGCGTCTTGTGGGTGCCTTCGCGCCACGTGACCGTGTGCCACGCGGGGTCTTTGAGCTGCAACGCGAGCGCCTTGACGCTGAGGGGTTGATGACCCCGCCCGCGGCGCAACCTGGTCGGCACGCGCCCGCGCCCGCGATAGCGCGCGGGCGGCAGCGGTGTCACCCCCGGTGGCCACACGGTGATGCTCGACAACACCCCCACTGCATAGTGCACGCCGAGCTCGGTGAGCGCCTCGCGCCATGCGGTGTCGCTGCCATAGGCTGCATCAGCCACGACGACGCCGGGACACAGGTCACGCTCCTTGGCAGCTCGAATCTGCGCCAAGGCGATCTCGGGTTTGGTCTGGAAAACCACCTCCTCGGGAACGCCCGCCTTGCGCCGGCGCTTGCGGTCGAAGGCCCACGACTTGGGCAAATACAGCCGATAGTCAATCGGTACGCTGCCGCGCGCGCCAGCGACAAACTCACCGCCACCTGGCAATTGTCGTCTTTGCCCAGTTGACCACAGTATTGATGCGCCACACCCACCGACTCGCTCCCATACTTGCGATGTCCGGTATCATCGATAATCCAGAACGCGCCCTGCTCAAGCGCGAGGCGCGGCTCTACGTATC
>DAIDBG010000339.1 GCA_027310225.1 bacterium
GTCTATGAGCAGTCCGAGAGCCTCAAGCCGGCGGCAGAGCTCGCCGGGGTGGCGCCGCTGCAAAGCGGCTGGATCAGCCGCGGCCAGGCCGACAACGCTTTGCTCGGCAACCCCAGGCTGCTCGCCGCGATCTTCTCGGAAGAGGTGCTCAAGAACAAGCGCAATACCGAGGCGATCGAGACCGCGCCCGGCACCCTGGTCGCGGCGCGTGTCATCGAGTACAAGCCGGCGAGCGTGCAGCCGTTTGCCGAGGTGCAGGCGGCGATCGGGAAAAAGCTCGTTTTGCGGGAGGCGGCGCGCCTCGCGGCGCAGGAAGGCCGCAGCCAGCTCGAGCAGTTGCGGCAGGGCAAGGGCCCGCAGATCGCATGGAGCGCGCCGCAACTGATCAGCCGTTCCGAGTACCGGGGCCTGCCCGAGCCGGTGGTCAGGCAGGCGTTCCGGACGGATGCCGCCAGGCTGCCTGCCTACGCGGGGATGGGGGATCCGCAGGGCGGCTACATGCTGTTGCGCATCAGCCGCGTGACGGAAGCCGACAAGATTCCGCCGGAGAAGGCCAAGGCGTTTGCCGAGGGGCTGCGCCAGATCCTCGGGCGCGAAGAGCTTGGGGCCTACATTGCGAGCCTCAGGCAGAAGACTGACATCAGGATCAGCAAGGAGCAGCTCGAGAAAAAACAGTGATGAGCGCGAAGCGTGGGGCGCGAAGTGAAAGCCGGCGCACGACGGGCGTCATTTCACGCGCATCATTTATCCCTCGTCATTGGCCTTCATCCCTCCGACCGTGGTGTTGAACCCGCAATCCACGTAGGTGATCTCGCCGGTGATGCCGGCGGCAAGGTCGCTCATCAGGAAGGCGGCAGCGTTGCCCACGTCCTCGATCGTCACGTTGCGCCGGAGCGGCGCGTTTTCCTCGACGAACTTCAAAATCCTCCCGAAGCCGCTGATGCCGGCTGCGGCGAGCGTCTTGACCGGTCCCGCCGAAATGCCGTTCACCCGGATGCCCCGGGGTCCCAGGTCCCTGGCGAGATAACGCACGCATGCTTCCAGGCTTGCTTTCGCGAGGCCCATGACGTTGTAGTGCGGTATCGAGCGCACCGCCCCGAGATAGGTGAGCGTGAGCAGCGCGCCGTTCCGGCCCTGCATCAGCGGCAACCCGGCCCCGGCGATCGCCGCGAAGCTGTAGGCGCTGATATCGTGCGCCACGCGGAAGGCATCGCGCGTGAGGCCGTCGAGCAACTCGCCCTTGAGTGCCTCGCGCGGCGCGAAGGCGACCGAGTGCACGATGCCGTCGAGCCCGTCCCACTGTCTTCCGAGTGCGCCGAACAGCGCGGAGATTTCCTCGTCGCTCGCGACGTCGCACGGCAGCACCGGGGCACCGCCGAACTCCTTCGCCAGCTGCTCGACGCGCCCGCGCAGGTCCTGGTGCTGGTAGGTGAAGGCGAGCGTGGCGCCCTCGCGTGCGAGCGCCCGGGCGATTCCGTAGGCGATGGAGCGGTTTGAAAGCAGGCCGGTGACGAGGATCTTCTTGCCCTGCAAAAAGCCCATGTTTCTCCCTTTTTCCGGAATGCTCCGCTGCGAGCCCGGGGCATGCCGCCTCTATTCCCTTGCTATTATAAGGCGTGGGCCGCGACCGGCTACCCGTGAATCGAAATGGGCTACACTGAGCGGCTGATGGTTGTATTCCCGCATCGTGCAGCGCTGATCGCGGTCGCGTTCGTCGCCGGATGCAGCGGCACGCCGTGGAACAACCCATACCCCGCGTCCGAATCCGGCGCCAACATCCTCTATTCCTCCTTCTCCGAGCGCCCGAAGCACCTTGACCCGGTCCAGTCGTACAGCGAGAACGAGTACGCATTCATCGCCAACATCTACCAGCCGCCCCTGCAGTACCACTACCTCAAGCGGCCGTACGAGCTGATCCCGTTCGCCGCCACCGAGGTGCCGCGGCCGCGGCTCTACGACGCGAAGAACCGGCGCCTGCCCGTCACGGCCGACGCCGGGGAGGTCGCCTACAGCGAGTACGTGATCCGCATCCGGCCCGGTATCCTCTACCAGCCGCACCCGGCGCTGGCAACAGATGAGTCGGGGCGCCCCG
The DNA here is from genome assembly GCA_027310225.1 of bacterium. Classification (GTDB taxonomy): domain Bacteria; phylum Pseudomonadota; class Gammaproteobacteria; order Burkholderiales; family SG8-41; genus SG8-41. The sequence continues at coordinate 2,093 of DAIDBG010000339.1, forward strand.
CCTACCGCGACCTCAAGCCGGGCGATCTCGACGGCATCAACGCCATCGGCGACTTTCAGCGCCGGGGTACGCGCGAGCTCGTGGCCTCCGACTACGTGCACCAGATCAAGCGGCTCGCCCACCCGCGGCTGTACTCGCCCATCTACCAGTTGATGAGCGAGTACATCGTGGGGCTGAAGGAGCTGGCGCGGGATCTTGCCCGGGCGGACAAGGCGCTTCCCGAGGGCGGTTTTCTCGATCTCACCCGGTTCGAGCTCGAAGGCGTGCGCACGCTGGATCGCTATACCTACAGCATCCGCGTACGCGGCAAGTACCCGCAGTTCGTCTATTGGCTGGCGATGCCGTTCTTCGCGCCGGTCCCGCCCGAAGCCGACCGCTTCTACGCGCAGCCCGGCATGGCGGAGAAGAACATCTCGCTCGACTGGTTCCCGATCGGCACCGGGCCCTACATGCTGACGGTCAACAATCCCAATCGCCGGATGGTGCTCGAGCGCAACCCCAACTACCAGGGCGAAGTGTACCCAGGCGAAGGCGAGCCGGGCGACGACGCAGCCGGACTGCTGAAGGACGCCGGCCGGCCGCTGCCGTTCATTGACAAGGTGGTGTTCTCGCTGGAGAAGGAGCAGATCCCGTACTGGAACAAGTTCCTGCAGGGCTATTACGACGCCTCGGACATCGGCTCCGACACCTTCGACCAGGCGGTGCGGTTCACCGGCCAGGGCGATGTCGCGCTGACGGAGGACATGGAAGCGCGCGGCATCCGGCTGCAGACATCGGTTGCGACCAGCGTGTTCTACCTCGGTTTCAACATGCTCGACCCGGTGGTCGGCGGCTATACCGAGCGCGGGCGCAAGCTCAGGCAAGCGATCTCGATCGCCGTTGATCAGGAGGAATTCATCTCGATCTTCCGCAACGGCCGCGGCATCCCGGCACAGGGGCCGATCCCGCCCGGCATCTTCGGCTACCGGGAGGGAGAAGAGGGCATCAATCCCTACGTTTACGACTGGGTGGACGGCAAGCCGCGCAGGAAACCGGTCGAATACGCCAGGAAGCTGCTCGCTGAGGCCGGCTATCCCGACGGGCGCGACGCCACGAGCGGCCAGCCGCTGCTCCTCAATCTCGACACCACGACGACCGGCGCCGACAGCAAGTCGCGGCTCGACTGGTACGCCAAGCAATTCGAAAAGCTCGGCGTGCAGCTGGCGATCCGCGCCACCGACTACAACCGTTTTCAGGACAAGCTGCGCAGAGGCAACGTGCAGCTTTATTTCCTCGGCTGGAACGCCGACTACCCCGATCCCGAGAACTTCCTGTTCCTGCTGAACGGCGCGCAGAGCAAGGTGAAGACTTCCGGGGAGAACGCGTCCAACTACGCCAATCCCGACTTCGACCGCCTGTTCGACCAGATGAAGAACCTCTACAACAGTCCGCAGCGGCAGGCGATCATCGACCGCATGGTCGAGATCGCACGCTACGATGCGCCGTGGGTGTGGAGCCTGTTCCCCAAGGACTACACGCTGCGCCACGCCTGGGTTTACAACCGCAAGCCCAACCAGATGGCGAACAACGGACTCAAGTACCAGCGCATTGATCCCGTGCTGCGCGAAAAGCTGCGGCGCGAATGGAACCGGCCGGTGATCTGGCCGGCGCTGCTGATCCTGATCGTGCTGGCGGCGAGCGTGGTGCCGGCGATCGTGGCGTTCCGCCGCCGTGAGCGTGCGACCGCGACACTTCCGGAAACGGGAGCGGGACGGTGACGGCCTACATCATACGGCGCCTGCTTAATGCGATCCCGATCCTGATCGGAGTCAACGTCATCACCTTTGTGCTGTTCTTCGTCGTCAACTCGCCGGACGACATGGCACGCGTGCAGCTCGGCGTCAAGCGCGTGACGCCCGAGGCGATCGCAAAGTGGAAGCAGGAGCGCGGCTATGACCGGCCGCTGCTGTTCAACGGCCGATCTTCCGGTGTCGGCAGGCTCACCGACACCATTTTCTTCGACAAGTCGGTGAAGCTCTTCGCCTTCGAATTCGGTCGCTCGGACCAGGGGCGCGACATCGGCTACGACATCAGGACACGCATGTGGCCGAGCCTCGCCATCGCGCTGCCGGTATTCCTGATGGGGCTGGCTACTTACATCGCGTTCGCGCTGCTGATGGCGTTTTTCCGCGCCACCTACATTGATTTCTGGGATGTGGTGCTGAGCGTGGCGATGATGTCGGTCTCGGGGCTGTTCTACATCATCGGCGGGCAGTACCTGATCGGCAAGCTGTGGAGCATGGTGCCGATCTCGGGCTACGACGGCGGCCTGGACTCGATCAAGTTCCTGATCCTGCCGGTGCTGATCGGCGTCATCAGCGGCGTCGGCTCCAACGCGCGCTGGTACCGCATCATCTTCCTCGAGGAGATCAATAGGGACTACGTGCGCACCGCGCGCGCCAAGGGATTGTCCGAGCTGCGCGTGCTGTTCCGGCACGTGCTGCAGAACGCGATGATCCCGATCCTCACCGGCGCGGTGGTGGTGATCCCGTTCCTGTTCATGGGCAGCCTCATCACCGAGGCGTTTTTCGGCATCCCGGGACTGGGCAGCTACACGATAGACGCCATCAACTCCCAGGATTTCGCGGTAGTGCGCGCGATGGTGTTCCTGGGATCGGTGCTCTACATCATCGGGCTGATACTGACCGATATCTCGTACACGCTGGTTGACCCGCGGGTCCGCTTCGAGTGAAGGATGTGCGCGTGAAGGCCGGAGGGTAAGGAGCATGCCGTTCAAACCGGTCATCCTGTGGACCGACGCGCTGGTGTGGCTGCTGGTCGCCGCGGTGGTCGTGTTTGCCTGGTACGTGCGCCGTCACGAGCACCTGCTCGCGCCGTGGCGGCGCGTTGCGCGCAGCCGCAGCGGCATGGCGGCGCTGACGGTGCTCGTGTTTTTCATTGCCATCGGTCTCGCCGATTCGCTGCACTATCGGCCGGCGCTGTCCGGCCAGGACGGCAAACGCGTTTACGCCGTCGAGGTCCTGAGCGTTTTCGACCGCATCGCCGAGCCGCTCAGGACGCGCAAGGAAAAGACCTATTCCGCGCCGCTCGCAACCCGCCTTTACGCCAGGGAAACCATCGAGCTGCCCGACGGCGGACAGGCGCGCGATTATCCGCGGCTCAAGTTCGGCGGCGCCCACCTCAAGGACCCGAACGCGGACCGGGCGCGGGACGTGGCGCAGCACGCGCTGCGCGGCGCGGCCGCGGCGGCCATCGCGTGGCTGGTGCTCGCTGCCTTGCTATGCGCGTGGCTCGCGCGGCGCCACGGCACGCGCCTCGCCGGGGCCTGGCGTGCGGTATGGCGCGGCGAAACCGGGGTGCCGTGGGCCGCGATATTGATCACGCTTGCGGGTGTGCTCGCGGTCGCCGGCCCGGTCGTGATGCTGAGTGTCGAATACCACGTGCTGGGGACGGACAAAGTCGGGCAGGACGTGCTCTACCAGGCGCTGAAGAGCATCCGCACCGGCCTCATCATCGGGACGCTGACCACGCTGGTGATGCTGCCGTTCGCGCTGCTACTCGGCGTCATGGCGGGCTATTTTCGCGGCTGGGTGGACGACGCGATCCAGTATCTCTACACCACGCTCTCCTCGATCCCCGGCGTGCTGCTGATCGCCGCCGCAGTACTGATGATGCAGGTCTATATCGAGACCCGTCCCGAGCTGTTCGACACCGTGGCCGCGCGCGCCGATCTGCGGCTGCTGTTCCTGTCCATCATCCTCGGCATCACCAGCTGGACCGGGCTGTGCCGGCTGCTGCGGGGGGAGGCGCTGAAATTGCGCGAAATGGAGTACATCCAGGCGGCGCACGCTTTCGGGGTGTCGCACTGGCGGGCCATGACGCGCCACATTCTGCCCAACGTGATGCACATCGTGCTGATCGCCGTCGTCATGGACTTCAGCGGGCTGGTGCTGGCGGAGGCGGTGCTGTCGTATGTCGGCGTCGGCGTTGACCCGTCAATGATCAGCTTCGGTACCATGATCAACGGCGCGCGCCTGGAAATGGCACGCGAGCCGATAGTGTGGTGGTCGCTGGCGGCGGCATTCTGGTTCATGCTGGTGCTGGTGCTGTCGGCCAACCTGTTCGCCGACGCGGTGCGCGACGCCTTCGATCCGCGCATCCGCAGCCGCACGCTGACCGCCGGGCGGCTGCGCGAGCTCGCTGCTCAAAAAACGTGATTGCCGGATGAGCGGCAATCCCCCGTTACTGAGCGTCAGGAATCTCGGGACCTGGCTCGACACCGGCGAGGCGCTGGTGCAGGCGGTGGACGGCGTTTCGTTCGAGATTGCGCACGGCGAGACGTTCGCGCTGGTCGGAGAATCCGGCTGCGGCAAATCCATGACCGCGCTCTCGGTGATGCGCCTGCTGCCGGACGCCGGGCATGTCGTGTCGGGATCGGTGGAGCTCGACGGCCGGGACCTGCTGCGGCTGCCGGAAACCGAGATGCGCAACGTGCGCGGCCGGCGCATCGCGATGATCTTCCAGGAGCCGATGCTTTCCCTCAACCCGGTGATGACGGCGGGCGGGCAGATCGCCGAGGCGCTCGGGCGCCATACCGGTCTCAGGGGCGCAGCGCTGGAAGCCCGCGTGCTGGAGCTCCTCGACATGGTGCGCATGCCGGACGCCGCGCGCCGGATGAGGGAATATCCGTTCCAGCTCTCCGGCGGCATGAAGCAGCGCGTCATGATCGCGATGGCGCTCGCCTGCGACCCGGAGCTGCTGATCGCGGACGAGCCGACCACCGCGCTCGACGTCACCCTGCAGGCGCAGGTGCTCGACCTGCTGCGCGGGCTGCAGAAGAGCCGCCGCCTGTCGCTCATGCTGATCACCCACGACCTGGCGGTGGTGGCGGAAATGGCGCAGCGGGTGGCGGTGATGTACGCGGGACAGGTGGTGGAAACGGCGGACCGCGATGCGTTCTTCGGGCGCCCGGCGCATCCGTACTCGCGCAAGCTGTTCGAGTCGGTACCGTCCGGCGGCAAGCGCGGCGGGGCGCTCGCCGTGATCCGCGGCGCCGTGCCCTCACTCACGCGGCAATTC